>JAYVYV010000492.1:0-19013 GCA_043783985.1 Acidobacteriota bacterium
AGCGGGCGAGCGCGCGATCGCCGCCGGTCCGCACGCCGTCCACGATGGTCTGGACGCGCCGCTCGAACGCGCGGCCGCCTGCCTCGGCCGGCGCGAGCAGCCTCGCGATCGCCCGTTCGTTGCCCGCCTCGAGCGCCGCCGCCATCACGGCCGGCTCCGGCCGCGGTCAGACGACGATGACCTCGCGCACGCCGGCGACGCGGGCCGGCACAGCGGTCATCAGCAGCGACGAGGGGAGCGGAAAGCGTCCGCCGGGCACGTAGCAGCCGACGCGCGCGAGCGGCTCGATGCGCTGCTCGATCGACACGCCGGGCGCGACCTCGAGGTCGAAATGCTTCGGAATCTGGCGGTACGCGACCGCCGCGATGTTGGCGGCGGCCTTCTTGATCGCGCGCCGCACGGCCGGGTCGACGCGCGCGGCGCCGTCGCGTATTTCCTTCTCGGTGACCTCGAGCGGTCCCGACACGCGGTCGAAGCGCTTCGCAAACCGCGCGAGCGCGCGATCGCCGCCGGTCCGCACCTCGTCGACGATCGTCTGGACGCGCCGCTCGAACGCGCGGTCGTCGCGGCGCGGCGGTGTCACCAGCCGATCGATTCCCCGCGTGTCGCTGGCGTCGACGATCTTCATCTCCACCTCTACAGCACGATCTTGTTCAGCGGGTACTCGACGATTCCCTGCGCCCCCGCGGCCTTGAGCTTCGGGATGAGATCGCGCACGGTGCGCTCTTCGATGATCGTGTTCACCGCGGCCCAGTCGTCGTCGCTCAGCGCCGAGATCGTCGGGCGCTGTAGCGCCGGCAGCAGTCCCAGGACGGCGGCGAGATCCGCGCGTCGCACGTTGAGCATCAGCCCGACGCGCCCCTGCGCTTCGATCGCGGCCTTGAGGAGCAGCGCGATGTTCTCGAGCTTCGTGCGCTTCTGCGGATCGGCGAGCACGGTGTGGTTCGCGATGAGCTGCGTGTTCGACTCCATCACGACGTCGAGGATGCGGAGGCGGTTCGCGCGCAGCGACGAGCCGGTTTCGGTGACCTCGACGATCGCGTCGGCAAGCGTCGGCGGCTTCACCTCGGTCGCGCCCCAGGAGAATTCGACCTTGACGTTCACCTGTTGTTTCGCGAAGTAGGCGCGGGTCGCGCGGACCAGCTCCGTCGCAATCGTCTTCCCTTCGAGATCCCTGGCCGAGCGGAACGGCGAGTCTTCCGGCGCCGCGAGCACCCACCTCACCTTGCCGAAGCTCTGCTTCGCGTAGATCAGATCCGCGATGCTGGTGAGGACGCCGGTCTTGCCGTCGCCGGCTTCGTGCTCGGCGATCCAGTCCTGGCCGGTGAGGCCGGCGTCGAGCACGCCGTCCGAGACGTAGCGCGCCATTTCCTGCGCCCGGATCAGCATGCACTCGATCTCGGGGTCGTCGATCGACGGGAAGTACGAGCGCGAGCTGACGTGGATGTTGAAGCCGGCGCGGGCGAACAGCTGGACCGTCGCGTCCTGCAGCGAGCCTTTGGGGATGCCAAGTTTCAGTTTCATGACGTCGGTTTCACGACAACGGCCGGTAGAAACAGGTGCGCTCGCCGGTGTGGCAGACGTTGCCGTCGCCCAGTCTTTTGACTTTCAGCAGCACGGTGTCGTCGTCGCAATCCACGAGGATCTCGACGACTTCGAGCTTGTTGCCGGAGGTTTCGCCTTTCATCCACAGCGTGTTGCGCGTGCGGCTGAAGAACGTGGCGTAGCCGGTGCGCCGCGTTTCCGCGAGCGCCACGTCGTTCATGAAGCCGACCATGAGGACTTCCGATGTCTCCGCGTCCTGGATGACGGCCGGAATCAGCCCGTCGAGTTTTGAGTAGTCCATACAATAAAAAACCCCGCCGTGTCGGGCGGGGCTTCGTGGTCCTTGGTCCTGTGTCCCTGGTCTCGGTCCGCCCTAGATCACGCCGCTCCCGCCGGCTCGTGGCCGTCGTGAAAATAGTGAAAATGGTGGAGCGCGTGATCGTGAACCGTGAACATCGAAACGCCAGATTATGCGATCGCGAATTGGCGTGTCAACGCCGCCGGCGGGCGCGTGGTTTCCGCGGTGCAGCGGCGTGCAGCGCCGTGCCCGCCTCGCGCGCGATCATGACCTCGGTCGCCTTGACGATCGCGAGCGCTTCGTCGCCGCGCCGCAGCTTCAGCTCGTCGACGGCGTCGCGCGTGATGACGGCGGTCAGCGTCTGGTCGCCGATGCGGAGGCGCACCTGCGCGAGCAGCCCCTCGACGCGCACCTCGTCCACGTAGCCGCGCAGCTGGTTCCGGCCGCTGATGGCCACGATGAGGCCGGTGCGTGCCGGGGCGGCGGCGCGGGCGCCCGCCGCGGACGCCGGGGCGAGCAGGCGAACGACTTCCGTGTCCGCGATGCGGTGGTGCCCGCCGCTCGTGACGCGGGTGCGCACGCGCCCCTCGTAGATCCAGTGCTTCAGCGTCGAGTAGCCGACGCCCAGCCGGCTCGCCGCTTGTCGGACGGTCAGGAGTGTCATGGTGTTAAGGCTGATACCGTTGATCGAGTCAGCTCGAATCATATTAAACTGTTCACCAATTGTGAACATCAAAGGTCCGTGTCTCGCCGCGTGGCTCGGTGCCGCCCTCGTCGCGGCGGGATGCGGCTCCGCGGTGGAATCACCGGCGACGCGCGGGCGCGTCCGCGTGGCCGCGGCGGCCGACCTGAACGTCGTGCTCGGCGAGCTGATCACGCGCTTCGGCGGATCGCACGACGTCGACGTGAGTGTCTCGTACGGCTCGTCCGGCACCTTCTACGCGCAGCTGCTCAACCAGGCGCCGTTCGACATGTTCCTGTCGGCCGACGTCGCGTACCCCAATCAGCTCGCGGCGCGCGGCCTGACGCTGCCGCAGAGCGAATTCACGTACGCGATCGGGCGGCTGGTCCTGTGGGCCCCTTCATCCTCGCCGCTCGACGTCGCGCGCGACGGTCTGCAGGCGTTGACGCTCGCGTCGGTGGCGCACGTCGCGATCGCGAACCCGGAGCATGCGCCGTACGGACGCGCCGCCGTGGCGGCGATGCAGGCGGCGGGCGTGTACGACCGCGCGCGCCCGAAGCTGGTCCTCGGCGAGAACGTCGCGCAGGCGATGCAGTTCGTGCAGAGCGGCGCCGCCGACGCCGGCATCGTCGCGTTGTCGCTCGCGCTGGCGCCCAACGTGAAGGGCCAGGGGCGGATGTTCGAGATTTCCGCCGGCACGTATCCGCGGATGGAGCAGGGGGGGACGATTCTCAAGTGGGCGGCCGACGTCGATGCCGCGCGGGCGCTGCGCGGGTTCCTGCTGAGCGCCGACGGCAAGGCGATCCTGAAGCAGTACGGCTTCTTTCTTCCGGAGCGCTAGCCCGTGGACTGGACCGCGATCTGGCTCAGCGTCCGCCTCGCGGCCGCCACCACGGTGGTGCTGCTGGCGATCGGGATCCCGCTGGCCTACTGGATCGTCTTCTCGCCGAGACGGTGGAAGTTTCTCGTCGAGGCAATCGTCGCGCTGCCGCTCGTTCTCCCGCCGACGGTGCTCGGGTTCTACGTGCTGATCGCCATCGGTCCGTTGAGCCCGGTGGGGCGCGGGTACGCGCGCATCGCCGGCCGCGGGCTGCCGTTCACCTTCGAGGGGCTGCTGATCGCGTCGGTGCTGTACTCGATGCCGTTCGCGGTGCAGCCGTTCGCCGCGGAGTTCGCGTCGGTCGATCGCCGGCTGCTCGAGGCGTCGTGGTCGCTCGGCGTGTCGCGGCTCGAGACGTTCCGCCGCGTCGTGATCCCCTTGTCGGTCCGCGGCCTCGTGACCGGCATCGTGCTCAGCTTCGCGCACACGCTGGGGGAGTTCGGCGTGGTGCTCATGGTGGGCGGGAATCTGCCGGGGGTCACGCGGACGGTGTCGATTTCGATCTACGACGCCGTCCAGTCGCTCGACTACGCGGCGGCGGCGCGGACGTCGCTGCTGCTGCTGATCGTCTCGTTCGGCATCCTCGCGTCCACGTATTCGCTGCAGCGGTCGGTATGGTTGAAGCCGCGCCACTGAATCTTCAGGTCGCGCAACGGTTCGCCGGCGGGTTCGCGGTTGACGCGCGCCTCGACGTCGACCTGCGTCCCGGCTTGATGCTCGTGCTGTTCGGGCCGTCGGGCGCCGGCAAGACGACGATCCTGCGTCAGATCGCGGGCCTCGAGCGCCCCGATGCCGGCACGATCCACTTTCGCGGCGACGTGTGGTGCGACACCAGTCGGCGGATCTGGCGTCCTCCGCAGTCCCGGCAAGTCGGCGTCGTCTTTCAGGAACCGACATTGTTCCCGCACATGACCGTCCAGGACAACGTCCGCTACGCGGCCCGACGCCGAACTCCGACACCGAACTCCGACACCGAACTCCGACACCGGGGTCGGTGGCAGAAATTGAAGCGATGCTCGGGATCGTGGATCTCGGAAACTGCTATCCGCGCGCGTTGTCGGGCGGCGAAGCGCAGCGCGTCGCGCTCGCGCGCGCGCTGGCCTCTGGTCCCCGACTCCTGCTCCTGGACGAGCCGTTCGCGTCGCTCGACGCGCCGACCCGTCTGCGGCTGCGCCGCGACGTGCGCCTCCTGCTGCAGACGACCGCCACCCCCGCAATCCTGGTGACCCACGACCGCACCGAAGCGCTGGCCATGGGCGACACCGCGGCCGTTGTCATCGGCGGACGCGTGCGGCAGGTCGGCCCCGTCAGCGAAGTGTTCAGCCGGCCGGCCGATGCCGAGATCGCCGCCTCGCTCGGCATCGAAGCGGTCCTTCCGGGACGCGTCGCCGGGTCGTCGGACGGCGTGATCGCGGTCTCGGTGGGCCACGTGCTGCTGCACGCGGTGGAGCGGGAGCCCGTCGCTTCCGGCGCGGCCGTCTACGCGTGCGTGCGCGCCGAGGACGTCACGCTCGAGACGCGCGCCTCGGAACACGCCAGCACGCGCAATCATCTCGCCGCGCGCGTCGTCTCCATCGCGTCCGAGGGACCGATCGAACGCGTCACGCTGGATTGCGGATTTGCGCTCGACGCGCTGATCACCCGCCGATCGCGGGAAGAGCTGGGCCTCGCGCCGGGCACGGCGGTCACCGCCGCGATCAAGGCCACGTCGGTTCATCTCGTGCCGCGCCTCTAGTCCGGCAGCGCCTTGCCGCGCGTCTCCTCGCCGAAGGGCAGCAGCAGCAGGCCGATCAGAAACGCGATCGACGTGAGCGCGACCGGCGCGCCGATCGTGTGGAAACGCGCCACGCCGGCGCCGACGAGGAACGTGATCCCCGCGCCCGCGAACCGGCCGACCGATGTCGCGAACGCGAACGCGCTGCCGCGGCACTCGGTCGAGTACTGCTCGGGCAGCCAGATGGTGTACATCGCGAAGTTCGCGCCGCCGATGCCGAGAAAGAACAGCACCCCGAAGAACGGCGCGAGCGCATCGGGCAGGTAGAAGATGTAGCCGAACCCGACCGCCACCGAAAAGAACATCACCACGAAATAGAACCCGAGCGTCAGCCGGCGGCCGAATCGTTCCGCGAGCGGCGGCAGCACGATGCAGCCGAGAATCGTGCCGACCGACAGCACCATCGTGCCGTACGACGCCAGCCTCGTCGCGTCGCCGGCGGCGATCCCCTGTCGCAGCGCGATTTCCCTGACCGACGTCGGCACGTAGACCGACCCCGCCCACAGACCGACGATGGACACGAGCAGGAACAGGGAATTGAGCAGCGTCCGCCGCGCGTAGACCGGCGAGAAGATCGTCTTGAACGCCTCGATCATCGGCGGATGCTGCCGCGAGCCGGCCCGCCGCCTCCAGGTGTCGGACTCGCGCACACCGTACCGGATGAACGTGATGAGCAGCGCGGGCGTGCCTCCGACCACGAACATCCAGCGCCAGCCGTACCTCGCCCCGACGAAGTAGTTCGCCAGGGCCGCGAGGAAGAAGCCGAAGTAGTAGCCGGTGTGCATGTAGCCCCCGCCGGCCTTGCGGCGGTCTTCGGGCCATTCCTCGGCGATGAACGTGCCGCCCATCGCCCACTCGCCGCCGATCCCGATCCCCGCGAAGAACCGGAGCGCCGCGAGCTGCCAGATGCCGCTCACCACGCCGCACAGCAGCGTGAACAGCGAGTAGCACAGAATCGTGAGCGTCAGCGTGCGCACGCGGCCGAACCGGTCCGCGATCGGCCCCCAGATCATCGACACGCCCCAGCCGATCAGGAAGAGCGCGAACAGCACGCTGCCGTAGAAGCCGATGTTGCCCGGCGTCGCGGCGATGCCCGATCGCGGAAGCAGCTCGGTGAGCGCCGGCACCAGCACCAGGGAGTAGATGAAGGAATCCATGCCGTCGAGCGCCCAGCCGCCCCACGCGGCCCAGAATCCGCGAATCTGATTCGGCGTGAGCGGCGTTCGGACGGTGATGGCGTTGGTCATGGTCAGGGATATCCGGCTTCAGCCGGACCCGCGCCGGATCGAGCGGAACCTGCGAGAGTATACAGACATGCGTGTGCTGCTTGCGCCCCACGGATCGCGGGGCGACGTGCAACCGATGCTGGCGCTGGCCGTCGCCCTGCGCGATCGCGGCCATGTCCCGGCGTTCGTCGCGCCGTCCAATTTCCTGGACTGGATTCGGGCGTGCGGGTTCGAGGCGCAGTCCAACGGCATCGACGTGGAGGCCGTGCTTCAGTCAGCCGGCGCCGACCTGCACTCGCTGCGGTGGCAGATGGCGCACTTGAGGGATGTCACCGCGCGCTTGTTCGAGACGGTTGCGCGCGCCAGCGATCGCTGCGACGTGATCGTCGGCGCCGGCGTCCAGATGGCCGCCTCCTCCGTCGCGCAGTGGCGCGACATCCCCTATGCGGGCGTCGCATTCTGCCCGTGCGCGATTCCCGGCAGCGACTCGCCGCCGCCGACCGTGCGCCTGCAGACGCTGCCAGGCTGGATCAACCGCCTGCTCTGGCAGCTCGGCGGCCCGCTGGCCGATCTCGCCCTGCGCGGCGCGATCAACCGCGGCCGCGCGACGCTGAGCCTTTCGCCGATCGCCAGCCCCACCACGCATTTCGCCGGCCGCTGCCTGATCGTGGCCGCCGATCGTGACCTGGCGCCGCTCGGCGAAGATGCCCCCTCGATCGCGGTGCCGACCGACGCGTGGATGCTGAACGAAGCGCCGGACGTCGATCCGCGGCTGGCCGCGTTTCTGGACCTCGACCCCGCACCGATCTACATCGGTTTCGGCAGCATGGTCGCCTCGCGCGTCCCGAACCTCGCGGCTCACGCGATTGCCGCCACCCGCGCGGTCGGCCGCGGCGCCCTCGTCGCCGGCGGCTGGGCGGAGCTCGATCGCCATATCGCGCCAGCCGGCGACATCCTGACAATCGGCGCGGTGCCGCACCACGTGGTGTTCCCCCGCGTCGCGGCGATCGTCCACCACGGCGGAGCCGGAACCACGACGGCGGCGGCCGCAGCCGGCGTGCCGCAGGTCATCCTCCCGCACATCCTGGATCAGTTCTACTGGGCGCACAGGATCGAGCGGCTCGGCCTGGGCCCGCGCGCGTTGCCGGCCGATCTCATCACCGCCGACATCCTCGCCGATCGCCTCGACACGGCGCTCCATGACGCGGCCATCCGCAAACGGGCCGCGGCGCTCGGACCGGCGATCGCCGCCAGGAACGGCGCCCCGGCCGCCGTGGACCACATCGAACGGCTCGTTGCCACGCACGAACCTTCGGCCTAGACTGCGCGGATGCCTCACCACATCCGGCGCGGAGCGGGCTCCGCTTCGTCGCGGATCGCCGCGTGCTGCGCGGCGGTGCTCGCCTCCGCCACCCTCGCCGCCCAGCCGTCGCAGACGCTGCCGGCCGAGACGCTGCTCGATCGCGCGGTGCTGAAGGCGCTCGACGAGGAGCTCTCGGGCGTCGCCGCCAAGGACCACGTGGGCCGGCTGGCGCAGCTGCACCGCGTCCCCGCGTCGCCCGGCTTTCACGACGCGATCGAGTACGTGATGGGACGCGCGAACGCCGCCGGTCTCAGCGACGTGCACGTGGAGACGTTTCCGGGCGACGGGACGACCTGGTTCGGCACGCTGCACGGCAACCGCGGCTGGCGCGTGGACGGCGGATGGCTCGACGAAGTGCGGCCGCAGCCGCGCCGGATCGCCTCGTACGACGACGTGCGGCTCGCCGTCGCCGACAACAGCGAGAGCGCGGACGTCACCGTGGAGCTCGTCGACGCCGGCGCCGGCACGCAGCGCAGCGACTACGCCGGCAAGGACGTGCGCGGCAAGCTGGTGCTGTGCGACGCGACCCCGTCCGCGTGTCATCGCCAGGCCGTCGAAGAGCTCGGCGCCGCCGGACTGGTCAGCTACAACTCCAACCAGGTGAGCGCGTGGTGGCGCGACGATCAGGACCTGATCCGCTGGGGGCACCTCGACGCCCGCGGGCGCAAGAACGCGTTCGCGATCATGATCTCGGTCCGCGAAGCGCGCGCGCTGCAGCGGCGGCTGGCGCGCGGCGAGCACATCACGCTCCACGCGGTGGTGCGGGCGCGCAACGACGACGCGATGGCCTACGAGACGCTGGTCGCGACCATTCCCGGCACCGATCCCGTCGCCGGCGACATCGTGTTCAGCTGCCATCTGGATCACGAGAAGCCCGGCGCGAACGACAACGCCAGCGGCTGCGCCGCGAACCTCGAGATCGCGAGAACGCTGAAGACGCTGATCGACGCGAAGCGAATCCCCCCGCCCGCGCGAACCCTCCGCTTCATCTGGCCCTCCGAGATGACCGGCACGATCGCGTACCTGTCGAAGTACCCGGACATCGCGTCGCGGATCCGCGCAGCGGTGCACCTCGACATGGTCGGCGGCGACCCGTTCATCACCAAATCGGTGCTGCACGTCACGCGGTCGCCCTGGTCGATCGCGACGGTGACCGACGACGTCGAGGAAACGTTCGGACGCTATGTGATCGACGGCGCCATGCGCGCGGCCGGCGACGGCGACACGACGCGCGCGGTCCGCTCGCGCGGCGGCTCGAAGGACGCCTTCTGGGCCGACATCACGCCGTACGAGAGCGGCAGCGATCACTGGATCTACCAGGAGGGCGGCTTCGCGATTCCCGCGATCTACCTGCGCGATCACCCCGACATCTACATCCACACCACCGGCGATCTGCCGGACAACATCGAGCCGACCAAGATCAAGCGGTCGGCTTTCATCGCGGCCGCGAGCGGTTATTACCTGGCGACGCTGCCGGACCGTGGCGCGGCGCTGCTGCGCCTGACGTACGCCAACGCGCACGCCCGGCTGGCCGAAGACGCGCGCCGCGCGGCGGCGATGGCCGCCGATCCGGCGCGCTCGGCCGACGCCTCGAATATCGTCGCGCAGGGCGTGCTGCGGGAGCAGCGGCGGCTGCGATCGATCGCACGGTTCACCCTCGATGCGCGGGCCCGGACCACGTCGGACGCGAGCGCTGATCTGGAAGCGGGGCTGAGCGGGACCGGCAAGGCGCTCCTGATGACATTCCTGCCGCGCGCCGTCGCGGAGCAGCTCGCACGGAGCGGCTTTCGCCGTTCGTCGGCCGACGCGCGCGTTCCCGTGCGCAATCCCGCCGTCAAAGGGCCGTTGGCGCCGGGCGGCGACTGGGTGCGGGAGAAAGGAGGCGCGGGATCCGCCGTCCTCGCGATCGCCCGCGTGCCCGACAGCGACGACGTGACCTACGAGATCGCGAACTTCATCGACGGCACGCGCACGGTGAGCGAGATCCGCGATGCCGTCAGCGCGGAGTTCGAGCCGCTCGAGCTCGAGGCGGTCGCCGAATACCTCGACGTGCTCGCGAGGGCCGGCGCCGTGTCGTTCAAGCCCTGAAACCCACAAGCCCCTGGAAAAGGGGTGACAAAAGAACTATCGTCCGGGCTCGTCCGTCATTAGTGGGAGGCCGTTCGTGTTAGGTACGTCGGTCGGACCCTACCAGATCCTCGAGAAGCTCGGCGAAGGCGGCATGGGCGAGGTGTTTCTCGGCCACGACCCTCGCCTGGAGCGCCGCGTGGCGCTCAAGTGCGTCACGTCGGCCGCCGTCGGGACGGCCGAGGCGCGCACGCGCGTGCTGCGCGAAGCGCGCGCGATCGCGCGACTCACGCACCCGCACATCGCAGGGGTCTACGACGTCCTCGAACAGGACGGCCGTGACTTCATCGTCATGGAGTACGTGGAGGGGATCAGCCTCGCCGCGCACCTGGCCGGCGGTCCGCTGCCGGCGGCTGAAGTGCGGCTCATCGGCCGGCAGCTGGCCTCCGCGCTCGCGGCCGCGCATGCGCAGGGCGTCATCCACCGCGATCTCAAGCCGGCCAATATTCAGGTGATGCGCGACGGCTCGATCAAGGTCCTCGACTTCGGCGTCGCGCGGCTGATCCCGGTGAAATCGGCGATCGTGGATACGACCGTCGTCGGCCACGTGGGCGACGTGTCGCTCGACGGCAATCCCGGCACGACGCTGTACATGGCGCCCGAACAGCTCGCGGGGCATCCGGCCGACGCGCGGACCGACATCTACAGCGCCGGCGTGATCCTGTTTCAGGCGGCCACCGGCCGTCGCCCGTATCTCGACACGACGGCGGTTACGCTGGCGCTGGCGATGAATGCCGACCCGGCTCCCGCCGCACGCGCCCTCAACCCGCTGATCCCGATCGAGCTCAGCGAGGCGATCGCAAAGGCGCTCAAGCGGCATCCCGACAACCGCTATCAGTCGGCGCGCGAGTTCGACGCCGCGCTTGCGGCGATGTCGGGCACATCGTCTGCGACGCGCATCGTCGGCGACACCTTGCGTGAATTTCAGCCCGTGGCCAAACCCTGGCGCCGTGGACGCAAAGTCGCCGCAGCCGTGATCGCGAGTGTGCTGCTGGCGGTAGCGGGAGTCGGGATCGTCCTCAGGCAACGCGCGGTCGCGCCGGCAGGAGCGCCGGTTCGGCGCGCGGTTGCCGTCCTGCCGCTCGACAATCTCAGCGGCGACGCGTCGAAGGGCTACCTCGGCACCGGCGTGTCGGACACGCTGACGATGGCGCTGTCGAAGATGCCGGGCCTGACGGTCCTCTCGCGCAGCGAAGTGCAGGAGGTGGTGCGCCGAGAGCACGACGTGCGCAAGATCGCACGGGATCTCGACGTGTCGTTTCTCGTCGACGGCAGCGTCCAGCAGGCCGGCGATCGGCTCCGCATCACGCTGCGCGTGATCCGTCCCGACGGCACCGTGGCGTGGAGCGACGCCTACGAAGACGACACCGCCGCGATCTTCGCGCTCCACCGCACGATGGCCGCGGATCTGGTCACCCAGATGGAGGGCCGATCGTCCCGGGACGCGGACCTCACGGTGCCGGCGACGGCGAGCGTCGACGCGCTGACCGCGTACTGGCAGGGCCGCTCGGCACTGGATCGCGCGGTGTCGGACGCCGATTTCCGGGCGGCGGTTGCGAGCTTCCGCCAGGCGATTGCCCGCGATCCAAACTTCGCCCTCGGCTACGCTGGCCTCGCCGACACGTTGTGGCAGCAGTATCAGGTCACGCACGATCCGGCGCTGACGCAGCAGGCGCTGGACGCGGGGCTCACCGCGCTAAGGCTCGACTCGCGCCAGCCGGCGACCCGGGTGGCGGTCGCGACGGTCTATCAGGGACTCGGGCAGAACGACGCCGCGGCCGATCAGCTCCGGCGCGCGCTCGAACTGCAGCCGTCCAACGACGACGCGCACCGCGTGCTCGCGCGTGTGCTGGCGGCGCAGGGCAAACCCGAACAAGCGATCGGCGAGCTGCAGCAGGCGCTCGCGTATCGTCCCCGCCGCTGGGCGAACTACAACGCGCTGGGGGGGCTGTATTACGACCTCCGCCGCCTTCCCGAAGCAGCCTCCACGTTCCGGCGCGCGCTCGAAGTCGGCCCGAACGACGCGCGCACGTATCTCAACCTCGGCGCTGTCCTCGTGGAGATGGGCGACTTCGATCGCGCTATCGAGATGTTCGATCGGTCCAGCACGATCACGCCTACCGGGCTCGCGTTGTCGAACTTGGGAACGACGTACTACCGGCTGGGGCGGTTCGCGGACGCGGCGACCGCGTTCCAGGCGGCGCTTCGCCTCGATGCGAAGGCGCCGCTGCTCCACGGCAACCTCGGCGACGCCTACGTGCGTCTGGACAGAAAGGCGGACGCAGCCCGCGAGTTCGCCCTCGCGCGTGAGATGGCTCTGGTCGCACTGAAGGTAAACGACAAGGACGCGCGCTCGATGTCGCGTGCCGCCGCCTTCGAAGCCAAGCTCGGTCTGAAGGTGGAGGCGTCGGCGCACGCGGCGCGGGCGGTCGCGCTCGCCCCGCGTGACCCCGATGTGCAGTACAAGAGAGCCGTCGTTGCGGCGCTGATCGGCGATCGCCCCACCGCCTTGAGCGCGCTGAACGAGGCGCTGTCGCTCGGGGTCAAGTCTAATGACGCCAGAAACGACTACGATCTGGCCGGAATCAGGAATTCACCGGAGTTCGCTGCGCTTCTCAACAAACATCGCTAAGGAGTTCTGATGAAACCTATCGCCGTCGCGCTCGTGGTCGGAATCGCTTCGGCAGGCTTGCTGGCCGGGTGCCGGAGCCAGGAGCACCTCAACACAAACAAGGGCAGGTTCGACATCGAGATCCACGTGGTCATGCAAAACGGCCTCTGCCAGGTGAAGCAGCCGGTGGACGTCCTCGGCGGCAAGAAGAACCAGCCGATTTCCTGGCTCGTGAAGAACGACGACTGCGAGATTCCGCAATACGTGACGTTTTCCGAATACCGGGAGTACCTGGCGAACGGTGGTTACGGTCCAGTCGATACGACCATCGTGGCTCCGAATCTCGCCGCCTCGAAGCAGATCGAGCGGACCCGAGACGACAAGGTCCCGGCGAGGATCGACAAGGAGGTCAAGAACACCGACGTCCTCTACAAATACAAGATCTGCACCGGCCCCTTCCCGAATCCCACGCTGACGTGCCTCGACCCCGACGTCGATGTCTGGCCGTGACGGTTGAGGCGCGCTGAACGAGGAAGAGCCGCGGCTACGGCTGCGCGCTGCTCTTCGGCACGGCCGCAAAGAAGTACTGATCGAACCACTCGAGGTTGTGGTCCATCGTCGCGCGGTGACTCTTGGGCTTGCTGGGACCGTGGCCGACGCCGTCGAAGCCCTGGTACACGATCAACTTCGTCGGCACGTGGTTGTCCTGAAGCCCGTGGTAGAGCTCGAAGGCGTTGGGCAGCGGGACACGTTGATCGGCCGCGCCGTGCTGGATGAGGGTCGGCGTCTTGGCCTGCTTGATGTAGGTGATCGGCGATGTCTTCGCGTAGATCTCGGGATCGTCCCACGGCGTCGCCTTGAGGTACTGCCGCGTGAACGGCGTGATGTCGGTGTTCACGTAGTACGTCATCCAGTCGGAGATGCCGGCGCCGACCGAGATCGTTTTGAAGCGGGCGGCGTCGTGCGTGGCGAGAAACGCGGAGATGTAGCCGCCCTGGCTCCAGCCCATCGTGCCCACCCGCGCGGGATCGACCTGCCCCTTCGCGATGAGCGAATCGACGCCCGAGAGGACATCCCACGCGTCGCCGACGCCGAGGTTGCGCACGTTCAGCGCACGGAATTTCCCGCCGTAGCCGGCGCTGCCGCGGTAGTTCGGCTCGAGGACGAGCACGCCGCGCGGCACCCACACGTCGATCGGATAGATCGTGCTGGTGTAGGGGACCGCGCGGGAGACGCCGGTCGGCCCGCCGTGGATGACCACGAGCAGCGGATATTTCTTCGACGCATCGAAATCGGCCGGCTTGTGCAGCACCCCCTCGATCGTCGTGCCGTCCTGGCTCTTCCAGGACACGATCTCGAGCGCGCCCGCCGCCCAGCCGGCGATCTGGGCGTTCAGGTTGGTGAGTTTTGTCTCGTGCGGGGTCCGGCCCTGAGCTGACGCGTACACCTCGGCCATCGATTTCGCGTCCGACCGGAGCGAGGCGATCGCCTGGCCGTCCTTCGAGACGGAGAAGCTGGAGTTGACCGTGGCGTCGGGCGCCGCCATCTTCGTGATCGCCTTCGTGTCCGGATCGAGCCTGAACAGCGACGCGTACGTCCGCGCGGACGCCGCGAAGTAGAGGCCGTCGGGCTTCCACGCGACGATCTGTGGATCCTCGTCGAAGGCGCCGGAGAGGATCGCCGGCGAGCCGCCGCCGGCCGGGATCGCCGCGATCACCCGGTTCGAGTAGAAGAAGGCGGGGTTGGCCATCGCCGTCTGAAACGCGACCCGCGAGCCGTCGGGCGACCAGACCGGATTCGTGTCGGGACCGTCCTGCGTCACGAGCGCGCGGATCGACCCGTCGGCGGCCGTGACGATCGAGATGTCGGCCGAGCCGTCGTTGGCGAGCAGCGGGTTGACGCGGTGATCGAACGCGATGCTCTTCCCGTCGGGCGCCCACGAAAATTTCCCGACGGTGAACGAGCCTCCGGTCAGCGTGCGCGTGGCGCGCGTGGCGGCGTCGATCGTGAAGAGGTGGGTCATCCGGTGATCCTGATCGATCACCTGGAACTCGCCGTACTTCTTGTCGCGATCCTTGAGGGCCGCCGGCTTCGTTTGGGTGGCGGTGTAGGCGATCGTCCTGCCGTCGGGCGACCAGGCGAAGCTGCCGACGCCGTCCTCGACGCTCGTCAGCGCGTCGGCTTCGCCTCCCTGCGGGTGGATCAGGTACACCTGGCGCTTGTCGGTGCGGTCCGAGATGAACGCGAGCGTCGAGCCGTCTGGCGACCATGCCGGCGACTCGCTCGACTTCTTCGCGTTGGTCAGCTGGCGCGTCGCGCCGGTCGCCGCGTCGGCGAGCCAGATCTCGGTCTCGTAGGCGTTGTCGTCCCAGTTGGTTTCGCGAATCGTGTACGCGACCCAGCGTCCGTCCGGGGAGATTTCGGGGGAGCCGGCCCGCTTCAGCGACAGAATCTGGTCCACGGTGGGGGCCACGCGCGGCAGCGCCAGCGGCGCGGTCTGGGCGCCTGCGGCGGCCGGGCCGGCCAGGGCCAGAAAGACAAGCGTTAACACGTTCTTCATAGGCGCAGTATAAGATCAGACTCTCGTATAAGCAGGGCGATCACGCCCGGTATTTGAAGGAGTGTTCCATGCGCAAGATGTTCGCCGGATTGACGGTCGCCGCGTTCGTTGTCGCCCTCGGCGCCCCTGCCTTCGCGAAGGCCGCGACCGTGAAGGGCCAGATCGTCGACATGGGCTGCTACACCAAGGACAAGTCGAACACGACCGTCGACCACAAGATGCCCAAGGAGACGAAGGACTGCGCGATCGCCTGCGCCAAGGGCGGCAAGCCGCTTGCGCTGCTGACGAGCGACGGCCTGGTATACCAGATCGCCGGCGGCCTGGCCGCCGACAAGAACGCCAAGCTGATCGCCCACATCAGCCACACCGTGGAGGTGACGGGCGACGTCATGGATCACGACGGCAAGATGATGATCTCGGCCGACAGCCTCAAGATGATCTCGAAGTAGGACTCACGACGAAGAGCTGACGGCTCAGGGCTGAGGGCAGAAATGCCCTCAGCCTTTTTTCTGGTTGACTTGTTCTAATGAACTAGTACAATGAGTCACATCAAAAAATGGCCGTCGCCCTGATTTCCATCGACGCGCGGGACCGCACCCCGATCTACGCGCAGCTCGAGCGCGGGCTTCGCGCCGCGATCGCGACCGGCCGCCTCCAGGTCGGCGATCAGCTCCCGACCGTCCGCCAGCTTGCCGTCGATCTCAGCATCAACGCCAATACGGTCGCCCGCGTTTACGCCGAGCTCGAGCGCGCCGGCGTCATCGACACGAGGCGCGGCATCGGCTCGTTCGTCACAGCGACGCCTCAACAGGCACACCCCCCGGACCATCACCGCCGTCAACTGCGCGCGTTCGTCACGCGCGTGCTCGGAGACGCGGCGGCCGCTGGATTCAGCATCGACGATGTCGCCGCCGAGCTGCGCGCGCATCGCCAGAAGGGAGCATGACCGTGGCCTTCATCACCTCGCGGCGCACTCAGGACACCGCCGACCCTCCGCGCGCCAACATCGTGGCGATCCTGGTTCTGCTCGGCTCCCTCGCGATCGGCGGCCTGCTGACCACGCTCGTAGGCAACCCGATCCCCATCATCGTCTTGGCGATCGCCGGGGCCGTGCTGATGCAGTCGCCGCGCATAGCGCAGCAGTGGGAGCGCGCGGTGGTGCTGCGCCTCGGCAGATTCGTCGGCCTTCGCGGCCCCGGCCTCTTCTGGATCGTGCCGTTCGTGGACACGGTGTCGTCGTGGATCGATCAGCGCACGATCACCACGAGCTTCGCGGCCGAACAGACGCTGACGTCGGACACCGTGCCGGTCAACGTGGATGCCGTGCTCTTCTGGATGGTGCACGACGCGCAGAAGGCGGCGCTCGAGGTGCAGGAGTACGCGCAGGCCGTCAGCTGGGCGGCGCAGACGGCGTTGCGCGACATCATCGGCCGTACCGATCTCACCGATCTCCTGCGCGGCCGGGAAAAGATCGAGGCGGACCTCCAGCAGCTGATCGACCAGCGGTCGAACCCGTGGGGCGTCACCGTCTCGTCGGTCGAGATGCGCGACGTCGTCATCCCCATCGCGCTGCAGGACGCGATGTCGCGTGAGGCGCAGGCGGCGCGCGAGAAGGCGGCGCGCATCATCCTCGGCGAGGCGGAGCTGGCGATCGCGCACTCCTTCGCGGAAGCGTCCAAGGAATACCAGAACAACCCGACCGCGCTGCACCTGCGCGCGATGAACATGCTGTACGAGGGGCTGAAGGAAAAGGGCGCGCTGATGCTGATCCCGAGCAGCGCCGTCGAATCGATGGGCATGGGCGGCCTGATGGGCGCCGCCGCGCTGCAACAGCAGAGGCTGACGAACCCGGGCGAGACGAAATGAGGGGGTGATGCCGCGCCGGGTCGCAATCGTCGTCAGCATCGCGGTCATTGGATCGCGCGTGTCGTGGTTCCTCGAGAAGTGGAGAGGCTGGAGATGAAGACGCTAATCCTGGCCGTCCTGGTCGCGCAGGGCGCGGCCCCGAGGCCCGCTGTCCCGCTCGAGCCGGTCGCCGCGATCGTCGAGGCGTTTCGCACCCACAGCGTCGTTGCGCTCACTGCCGGGCACGGCAACGCGATCGGCTACGCGTTTGGCTTGGCACTCCTCCGCGACGCGCGGCTCGCGTCGGTCGTCAACGACATCGTCGTCGAAGAGGGAAGCGCGCGCTACCAGGATCTCGCTGACCGCTACGTGCGCGGCGATCAGATCCCCCTCGAGACGATTCGGCCGGTGTGGAGAGACACCACGCAGCCGGGCCTCGGCCTCGATGAGCCGTGGGAAGCGTTCTATCGCGAAGTCCGCGCCCTGAACGCGAGCCGTCCCCGCGAGCGTCAGGTCCGCGTCGTCCTCGGCGACCCTCCGATCGAATGGGAACATGTCAAGACGCCGGCGGATCATCGCCGCTGGATCGAGATGCGCGATTGGTTTCCTGCCGATCTGATGCAGCGCGAGGTCGTCGCAAAACAGCGCCGCGCGCTGCTGTTCTACGGGTCGATGCATTTTCAGCGCAAGAACATCGTCGCGAACTATGAGTCGGCGGGTCCGGCCGAGACCATCGTGAGCCGGCTGGAAGAGAAGCACGGCGCGAAGGTGTTCACGATTTTCACCGTGGCTGATGTCTCGCCGCTGCAGCCCGATGCGGCACACTGGCCGATGCCGACCCTCGCGATCGTCCGCGGCACGCCGCTCGGGGCGGCCGACTTCACGTTTTACTATCCGTCAGAAGCGATGGGACGCTTCGCGATCCGCGACGGCAAGCCGGACTTCTCCGCGCGGATCCCACGGGATCAGTGGAAGACACTGCGTGCGGAGGATCAGTTCGACGCCGTCCTGGTCACGCGCGCCCGGCCGGTCCTTCTCCAGCCGTCGGCGGGACGGTGTGCCGACGCCGCCGACATCCAGGAGCACCTGCATCGCATCGCGCTCGCAGGGCTGCCGCCGCCGGAGACCGAGCGCCTGAAAAAACTCTGCGGCCTGTGATCGTCGTGGACGGTTGCGCGCCGGCGGAGCCGTCGTCACCAGATCGCCGGGACGTGGGCGTAGCGGCGGATATTCCGATCTTTTTGTCACGAGGGCGGCCCGCTCGTGACGAGCGGGCGCGACGATCAACTGGTCGGCGGGATCGCCGTGGAACGGCTGCGGGAGATCGCAGCTGTCGATCAGGATCGCCGAAAGCGCATCCTCGTCGAGCGCCCGCTGGATCGCGTGCGCCCCTCGGCGAGACAGCCTTCGGTCCTCGGTGACCCACCAGATCCATGCGTGCGAGGGATATTGCCGTGAGTCGTGCATGCACGGCGTTGTGCGCGGCCACGCCGTTCGCCTCGTCGTCGTAGGTGCCTTCGGAGAAAAAGTGCCCGCGCTCGTTCTGGACGACGTAGGCGTAGCCGCGCTTGACCGCGGCGAGCTGCGCGCTCATGTCGGCCCGCACGCCGTTTCGCAGGGCTGAAGCCCTGCGCCACATTTGTCTCTAGGCGGGACGATGTCTCACACAGCGAGGCGTTTGAGTCAGGCCGTCAGGTTGACGAAAAACGCCGCGGAGCGTGGCGCTTCGCGGCGGTCTGATCAAAGGTCACACGGCCGCCCGGATAACCCGGATGCCGATCGTTGATCGGAGAGATGTTCGAACTGATAGGACCGCCGCGACCGCCCGAACGGGTCAGAGCGCAGCGGCGTTTTTTCGGGACCTGACGAAAAGGCTCGCAGCGCGAGACATCTTCCCGCCACGCAGCCATAGAGAAGTCCGGCTAAAGCCGGACACTACGTACGAGGCTGTCCGTACCGAATTAAGAAAAACCCGCGAGCACCTGTCGGCACCCGCGGGTCTCGCAGGGCCCTGAGCCCTGAGCGCTGAGCCCTAGTACCGGTAGTGATCAGGTTTGTACGGCCCGTCCACCGGCACCCCGATGTAGTCCGCCTGATCCTGC
>JAYVYV010000493.1:0-2622 GCA_043783985.1 Acidobacteriota bacterium
TATACCGTCCGGTTCGCCGACAAGGTTTACGTGCTCCATGTCTTTCAGAAGAAGTCGAAGGCGGGAATCCGGACGCCACAGTCGGAGATCGAACTCGTGCGGCAACGCCTCAAACGAGCCACCGAGCTGAACGAGCAAGGGGAGAAGTAAGTCATGGCGAACAAGAAGGACTACATCGTTGGTAGCGGCAACGTGTTCGCCGACCTCGGATACCCGCGACCCGAGGAGGCCGCGGCGAAGGCGGAACTGGCGCACAAGATCACGAAGATCATCGAACGGCGCCGGCTGACGCAGGCTGAAGCCGCCGAACTGCTCGACGTTGATCAGCCAAAGATTTCCGCGCTCAGACGTGGGAAGCTGTCAGGCTTCTCCCTCGACCGTTTGGTTCGATTCCTCGTGCTACTCGGGAACGATGTACAGATCGTGGTCAAGCAGCAAGCACGCAGTGGGCGGCGGGCCAGACTGCTTGTCGCCTAAGGGTCCGTCCGGAAATAACTGAACCATCCTGGCCGCCGACGCATCCCGGCTGGCTGCGTTGCTCGTCGCTTACATAGTCCCGCTCCCTTCCTGCCAAGATCGCTGAGACACTTTCCGCACCGGCAATTAGTGTTGAGGGCGGGGAGGTGTCAGGACATTGATGAGCAAGATCCGTTCGATGGTGGCCGCCCAGTCGAGTGTGGGAGAGCCGGAGCGCAGGGGCGACGAGCGAAGCGAGGCGGCCCGTAGCGGAGGGTCTCCCACACTCGAGCCCGACGTGGTGCCCGTCATCCCCGACTCCGAGGTCCCTGCGCGCCACGTGCGCCGGCGCTTCACGACCGCCTACAAGCTGGAGATCCTCCGGCGGGCAGACGCCTGCGTGCGGCACGGCGAACTCGGGGCGCTGCTGCGGAAGGAAGGCCTCTACTCCTCGCACGTCCTTACCTGGCGGCAGCAGCGCGAAACCGGCTTGACGCCGAAGCAACGCGGCCGGAAGGCGATGCTCGTGGATCCGCAGCTGAAGAAACTCGAACAGGAGAATCGCCGCTTGACGTCGCGGCTGCAGAAGGCGGAGGCGTTGCTCGCCTTCCAAAAAAAAGTTTCCGAGCTGCTACAGATCCCCCTGAAACCGTTCGTGAGCGACGAGGACGATTGATGATCGCCGTGGCCGACGCGACGCCCACGCTGGGCGCCGCGCCGGCGTGTCGCGTCTTGGGGCTCTCGCGGGCCTCGCTGTATCGGGGGCGTCGACCGGCCACGGTCGCGCGCCCTCGCCCGGCGCCGCCCCGCGCGTTGGCGCCGATCGAGCGCCAAGGCGTCCTGGATCTGCTCCACACGCGCTTCATCGACCAGGCGCCGGCGCAGGTTCACGCCACCTTGCTCGATGAGGGGACCTACCTGTGTTCGCCGCGTACGATGTATCGCGTCCTCGACGCCGCGCACGAAATCAAAGAGCGGCGCAATCAGGTGCGGCGCCCGAACTATGCCGCGCCCGAACTCCTGGCCACCCGCCCGAACGAAGTCTGGAGCTGGGACATCACCAAACTGCTCGGGCCGGCCAAGTGGACCTACTTCTCTCTCTACGTGATCCTCGACATCTTCAGTCGGTACGTCGTCGGCTGGATGATCGCGCCCCACGAGAGCGCGGCGCTCGCCGAGCGCCTCATCGCCGACACGTGCGCCAAGCACGGCATTCCTCCTGGCCAGCTCACGCTCCATGCGGACCGCGGCACGTCGATGAAGAGTAAACCGGTGGCCTTGCTCCTGGCCGACCTCGGCGTGACGAAGACCCACAGCCGGCCACAGGTGTCGAACGACAATCCGTTTTCCGAAGCGCAGTTCAAGACGCTCAAGTACTGTCCGCTGTTTCCGGAACGATTTGGATCGATCGAGGACGGGCGCGCCTTTGGCCAGGGCTTCTTTCCCTGGTACAACCAGGAACATCGCCACAGCGGCCTGGGCTTTCTCACGCCCGCCGTCGTGCACTTCGGCCAGGCCGCCACGGTCCGCGCGCAACGCCAACGGGTGCTCGCGGTCGCCTACGCGGCCCATCCCGAGCGCTTCGTGAACGGCCGCCCACACCCGGCAGATCTGCCGACCGCTGTGTGGATCAATCCGCCGCCGACGAAAGCGACCGCTGAGGATGCCCCAGGATCAACGATCGTCGCCGTGGATGACCTTCCGGTCGACCCGGTCCTCGGCGCCGATGACCACGAGGCCGTCATGGTCGTCGACCTCAACGCGACTCTAATTACTTCCACCTTGGTGTCTCAATGTCCTTGACAGCTTCCGAGCGAACGGCCCTCGAAGCACTCGACAGGTCGCCCCGGCCGAGCAAACAGACGGAACCCTCCGACGGCGATCAGGCTTCCGATTCGCACCCGAATTCGTGAGGGGTGGGCACAAAATTGGGCACAGTGCCGGCGGGTTTGCGATCCGCAGCGCTGTAGGTTGTTGCAGGGGTTGGTGGGCCCAGCAGGACTCGAACCTGCGACCTCCTGGTTCGTAGCCGTCAACCCTTTCGTTGACCCGGCGCAACTTACGACCCAGAAGGACTCCGACACGGCCCGCCACTTGGACCCAATCCTGGACCCAAACAGGACCCCAGGGCTGAGCTCCGTCTATCGATCAAGGCGCGCCCGGACA
>JAYVYV010000494.1:0-2617 GCA_043783985.1 Acidobacteriota bacterium
GCCAAGGAATACCTCGGCGACGCCGGCCGCTACATGGAGATCTTCAACGCCAACAAGGACACGCTGACCAACCCGGACCTGATCAAGGTCGGGCAACAACTGAAGATCCCGGCCAAATAACTCGCGTCAGCGCCACTCCGGGTCGTAGCCGCTGCGCTGCATCTGATGCTCGACCCGCAGGCTGAGCGTGAAGAGCGCGAACACCTCGAACAGCGCGATGAAAGCGTAGATCGCGTAGCGCGAGAAGCCGGTCGGCGTCGGGAAGCAGTAGTAGCCGGCGTCGATGCACTGCCGCGTGAGCCGGTCGAGCTCGACCGACTCGCGCAAAATCAGCACCAGCGCCGATCCGAAGATCACGACGCTACCGGCGAGGTTGCCGAGGATCGACTGGTTGCGCTTCCAGAACGGATAGGCGATCAGCGCACCGACCAGCGGCGGGACGATCGCCATCAGTCCGATAGCGAACCAGCTCAGTTCGGTTACGGAGACGGTTACCACTCCACCAACTACCTGACCGTCTCCCTTGGGTCCGGCTTGACGATGAGCGGCTGCGTGTAGCTCTGGCCGTTGACGGTGAGCTTCACCGAAAACGATCCGGGCGCGACCGGCGGCAGACCGTTTTGTCCGCCGCCACCGCCGCCACCTGCACCGCGTCCGCCGCGCCCGCGTCCCGCCGGCGCTTCGGGGCGCAGATCCCACACGAAGCGATGCAGCCCCGCCGCCGCTGACGGCGGATCCTGCGCGCGCTGCCAGATCGCGTTGACCGCCAGCGTGCTGGGATCGATCGCCGGCGTCGGATCCGCGCTCGAGAACCGGCGGACCGCCGCGCCGTTCGCGTTCAGGATCTCCAGCGTGACCGGACCGCTCGCCGCCGCGGTGAGGTAGTAGTCGACGATCGCCCCGCTCGGCGGATTCTCCGCTTCCGGCTCGTCCTTCTGCGTCGGCGTCCCTTCGTCCGACCCCGGCGGCAGAATGAACGCATCGGCCGGCTTGAAGAGATGAGCGCTCCCGGCCGTCACGTCCGACATCTGCCGCAGTGCGCTGATGTCGTCGAGCACCCAGAAGCCGCGGCCGTGGGTCGCAACGATCAGATCGTTATCCTTGAACGCGAAGTCGCGCATCGACGAGGGCGGCAGGTTGAGCTGCAGCGACTGCCAGCTGTCGCCGTCGTTGAACGAGATCGAGACGCCGAGCTCGGTGCCGGCGACGAGCAGCCCGCGCCGCTTCGGATCCTCTTTGATCGTCTGCAGGTAGACCCCCGGCGGCAAGCCGGTGGTGATCTTCTGCCAGGTCTTGCCGGCGTCCTTGGTGCGGTAGACGTACGGGTCGTAGTCCTCGAGACGATGACGGTCGACCGCCGCGTAGGCTTCATTGGCGTCGAAGTGCGACGCCTCGAGCATCGTGACCTTGCTCCAGGCGCCGACGCCCGGCGGCGTCACGTTCGCCCAGGTCTTGCCATCGTCCTGCGTCACGTGCACGTAGCCGTCGTCGGTACCGATCCAGAGCAGCGGCGCCTTCAGCGGCGACGGCGCGATGGTGTAGATGACGCCGAGCCGTTTGGACTGCGCCGGCACGTCGGCGGCGGTGGCGGCGTCGAGGTTCGGCGGCACGCCGGGATTCTCGCGCGTCATGTCTTCGCTGATCCGCGTCCAGTGGCTGCCGCCGTCGGTGGTCTTGAACAGGTACTGGTCGCTGAAATAGAGCGCGTGCGGGTCGGCCGGCGAGAACACCAGCGGCACCGTCCAGGTGTGGCGCGCCGGGGTCGGCAGATCCACTTCCGGCGACACGTTCTGGGACTTGCCGGTCTCGACATTGCAACGGGTGACGGTGCCGCCGAAGACGATCTCCGGGTGCAACGGATCGGGTGCGGTGTAGCCGCTCTCGTCGCCGGCGCACAGCGGCTCCCAGTCGCGCATCGTGATGCCGGCGAAGCGGCCGCGCGAACGGACCCGGACCGCGCCGCTGTCCTGCTGCGAGCCGGTGACCCAGTACGGGAACGCGTTGTCCGCGGCGACGCGGTAGATCTGCGCCGTCGCCTGGTTGAGCCACGAGCTCCAGGTCGGGTGATCGTTGAGGCCGTCGACGCTGATGACCGCGCCCTGATCGCCGCCGAGGATCATCCGGTTGGAGTCTTCCGGCGAGATCCAGAGATGGTGATAATCGTCGCCGCCCGGCGATCCCTTGAACGGCTCGCCGAACGTGGCGCCGCCGTCGCGCGACCGGTAGACGCCCGTGTTGGAGATGTAGACAAGATCGGCGTTCTTCGGATCGACGACGATCTTGCCGAAGTACCACCCGCGGCCCCACACGCGCGCGTCGCTCGACACCGTCGTGAACGTTGCGCCCGCATCGTCCGATCGGAAGAGGCCACCCTCTTTCGCATCGACAATCGCGTACACGCGGCTGCGATTCGACGGCGCGACCGCGACGCCGATGCATGATTAAAATAGCTATTTATGCACTGCTGACTAGGGCTACAGACCAATTTAATGGTTTTTTTGACAGTAAATCCGTCAAAGTCCATCACGGACTGGTCGCAAGCGGCGACCGGTTCGTCTGCGGCGCGGCAGAGTCACTCGCGTTGCTGGCGGCCCTGCATAGTGCAGGTTTTCAGCCA
>JAYVYV010000495.1:0-6582 GCA_043783985.1 Acidobacteriota bacterium
GCGAGAGCGCGCAGGACGTAGGTGCCGGGCTCGGAGAAGGTCACCTGCACCGGCAGTTGCCCGTCCGCCGGCAGCGCGGGCGCGGACCAGATGGGCGCCCACGGCGAGTTGGCGCCCGCCCGCGTGTCCTCCCACGCCTTGACTTGCGGTGGATCGAAGGTCACCTTCGCGCCGGCCGGGCCGCGGTACATGAACCAGGAGAGATGCAGGCCCACGTTCTTGCCCACCGTCACTCTGGTCGGCGGCTGCATTTCACGGTTGGGTCGCGTGAGATTCTCCGACTGCCCCGTCGCCGCTACGGCATCGAGGCGCGCTGTACTTCCAACGGCCGCCCCCGCGAAACCCGCGCCCCGCGATTTCGGGATCCCGTCGTCCTTCATTTCGCTGACGAGGGTGATCGGCTCGCCCGCGCGCACGCTGCGGGCCTTGACCTCCTGGATGTGGATGGACGGCGGGGTGTTGCTTCGCACTTCAGGACTGCTCGTGCCGGCGCCCAGCGCGCCCGTCTCCGACGCCTTCACGACATCGTCGACGACGTAGTCGGCGCGGAGCGTCGCGTACGCTTTTTCCGTCTTGCCGTGCGTGGTCAGCGTCCAGATCAGCTCGTCCTTCTCGGTGAACCCGGCCGGCACCTTCACCCGGAACACGAACCGGTTGCGCCTCGGCAGGAAGTGAGTCGGCTGCCCCTGATCCACGGCCCCGACGTTGAAGCCGTTGTCGGGACCGACCGGCACGTCGATCTCTTCCTCCCAGTTCCGGTTCATGTAGCCGAACAGAAAATACTTCGAGCCGTCGGAGGCCTGCTCCCACCCTTCGTAGGCGGGCGAGATATTCTGCCCCTTCGTGTACGACGGGGACTGCGCGCCGGCCCCCGACGGCAGCAGGGCGCACACCGCGGCCAGTGTGAGAAGCGGCTTCACTACCATCTTCATCATCATGTCGCCTCAGAACGTCAACTGCGCCCCGAATTTCACGTACCGCGCCTGCAGGATATTCAGCGGCTTCAGCCACGCCGATGTGGCGAGGTTGGTGGAATAGGTGGTGTTGATCGCGGCGGGCGGCTCGCCCGCGTTCGACGTCGCACCCACCGCCGCGTTCGAGTTGAGCGCGTTGAACAGGTCGGCCATCACCTGCAGCTTGCGGGACCCCGACACCATGAAGTTCTTCGAGACGCGCAGGTCCAGCTGGGTCCGGCGCGGCGTGTACATCGTCCCGGGTTTGATGAGCGGCACCACGCGCGAGGTATTCGCGCCCCCCGACAACGGACGGCCCAGCGTCCCGGCCGCGGCATCGGCCTGCGTGATGTTCCACTGCGCGAGAATCTGCTGACCGGGCAGGTTCTGCAGCACGCCGCCGATCTGGATCTGCTGCCACGGCAGCGTGTACGAGCCGCTGGCCTTGACCTGGGTCAGCCAGCTGGTGTCGAAGTCACAGTATGAGAAGACCGACCCGGTGCCGGGAACGGGCGCGACCCCCGCAGCCGGCGCCGCAACCGACAGGCCGAAGCCTGTTCGCGGGTTGTCCACGAACGCATCACACACGTTGAAATGCGTGTTGCCCGTGGCGACGCCTCCGGTCAGGAACACGCCGGACCGCAGCCGCGCGTTCATGGACACGTCGACGCCGTTGAACACCTCGCTCTGCTTCCCGTAGCGGTCGACGAAGGTGACGAGGTTGTTGCTCGCGAGACCGAATTTCGGCGCGGCGATGTCGTACAGCCCGCAGATCTGGTTCCCGCCGCCGTTGGGCAGCCGGGGGTCGGTCGGCGCGGTGACGCAGTACGGCGAGAAGTCGCCGGGCGCCACGTCCAGATTGTCCGTGGTCGTGAAATGTCCCTGCGCGCGGCGATAGTACGCCACCTCGGCGGACACCCGTGACGCCAGCTCGTGCGAGAGCGTCGTCGAGACCTCCCAGTTGTTGCGCCGCCGGTCGAAACCATGGATCGCGTCGGGGTCGAACCGCGTTGCGACGTTGACCTGGCCGAACGCACTGTTGCTCAGCGGACCGAGCTCCGAGACCTGCGGGATGCCGTCGCGATTCGTGTCGGTCCACGATCGCGTGGCGGCGTTGACCGAGGTGTTCAGCGGATTCAGCAGGCGCGCGAACCCGACGGTGGACGTCTGGACGTAGCGGCTCAGCGTGGCTTTCAACGCCGTCCTGCCATTGCCGAACAGATCGATGGCGACGCCAAGGCGCGGCGACAGATCCTTGAAGTTCGGCACGTCGGTCAGCGCGTCGAAGTGGCGGGGGCCGATCCAGGTACCGCCCGGCGCGTCCTGCGCGCCGACCTTGTTGTTCAGATAATCCCAGCGAAGACCGGCGTTCACGGTCAGGCGCTTGATCGTCCAGGTGTCCTGGCCGTACACGCCGAGATCCGCGACAAGCCGCTCGTGCGTGGTGTAGGGCGTCGTCCGCACGGAGACGCTGAACGGCTGCCCGTTGCGCACGGTGAGGAACGTGTCCTTGTTGGTCCAGATGTCGGTGTCGGCCGGACCTTCCTGCAGCGTCATCCCCCACTTGAAGGCGTGCGAGCCGGTCACGTAGGTCAGCGAGCTGCGATAGGAACGCAGCGAGGTGTAGTTGCTCGAGAAATTCGCCGGATACGCACGGAAGCTGATCCCGGTCGTCTGCTCGGTCACCGGATAACCCCTGGACGTCACCGAGTCCTCGACCGGCTCGCGCGTCCACGTCTCGGTGGTGTTGCCCATCCCCGCCTCGAACAGCAGCTTCGACGTCAGCGTCGAGCGGAAGGTCACGGTTTCGAAGTTGTTCTTCGGCAGATTCTGGAGGTTCGACGCGTCGGGCTGCAGCGTGCTGGCCAGCGTCCAGTGCTCCGTCGTGCGCGGCGCGATGCTGAAATATCCGGACAGCTTGTTCCTCGGGGTCATCTGCCAGGTCAGGCGGACGTCGTCGCTCTGGTTGCGCTGTGTTTCGGTGCCGGGCCGCGTGAGGTCGGGCGTGAAGACGAACGTGGACTGATTACTCTCGTAAAACGTGTTGGTGCGGATCTGCTGGTAGCCCCAGTAGCGATGCGCGGTCCAGAACCAGAGCGAGTCCTTCTTGATCGGACCGCCGAACGCGCCGCTGGCGTCGTAGATCTTCAGGATGCTGTCGGCCGTGACGATCCCCTGTCCGCGCAGGACGTCGGTGACGTTGTTGCCCTGCAGCTTGTCGTTGGCGAAATTGAGAAAACCCGATCCGCTGAACCGGTTGCCGCCGTCCTTGGGAATGATGTTGACCCGGACGCCGCCGCCGGCCACCTCCGCCGAGATGGCGCCGAACTCGTAGCTCAGCTCCTGCGTCGAGGCGTCGTTGGTCGACAGGCCGGTGCACGAGTAGTTGCACGCCATGTTGGCGTTCATGATCCCGTCGAGCTGAACCAGTCGATCGTTGAACGACCCGCCGTGCGCCTTCAGCTGGTTCTGGTGCTCGCCCGCCGATCCGCCCACGTCGTTCTGGTTGCTGCTGACGCCGACCGTCATCACGCCGATCGTCGACCAGTTCTTCGAGGTCGGCATCGCGTCGATCGTCTCCTTGCTGACGACCTGCCGTTTCAGCACGGTCTGCGTGTCGACCATCGGGCTCGCGCCGGTCACCGTCACGGTTTCCTCGAGCGCACCGACCCGCAGATCGGCGTTGACCGTCGCCGTGAACGTGGCCGGCAGATCGATCCCCTCGCGCTTGACCGTCGAAAATCCCGGCAGCGTGAACGTCACCACGTAGGTCCCCGGCCGCAGGTCGACGATCTTGTACTGCCCGCGTTCGTCGGAGGTTGCCGAACGCACCCGCTCGATGAGCGCCGGGCTGCTCGCTTCGACGACGACGCCGGGCATCACGGCGCCGGATGTGTCCCTGACAACGCCGGCGATGGCACTCGCTTGCGCGAGCACGAGTCCGGGGAACGCAAGGACGAGAACCGATCCCAACACGAGCCCGCGCGCTATGGTTCGCATGCCGCCTCCTGGTCGCGTTGAAAATACGCTGTGACCGTCTGCGGGTCAAGCGTTTGCGACGATATACTTCATTCATTCACGACTTGGCGTCAGCGCATCCAAAAGAATGAACAGGCTCGTCGCCCTCGGCGCACTCCTGATGGCCGCTCCGACGGCGGCCGTCGCCCTGTCGGGCCGGCCCGCGCCTGTGGCGGATCGGCCGGTCACGTTCACGAAAGACGTCGCGCCAATCCTCTACGAGCAGTGCGTCGCGTGCCATCGGCCGGAGGGTCCCGCGCCGTTCAGCCTCGTCACCTACGCCGACGCGCGACGCCACGCCGCGCAGATCGCCGCGGTTACGAGCAGCCGCGTCATGCCGCCGTGGAAGCCGGAACCGAACGAGCCTCGCTTTCTCGACGAGCGGCGCCTCACGGGCGCGCAAATCGACACGCTCGATCGATGGGCGCGCGGCGGGACGCCCGAAGGCCGGCGGTCGGACCTGCCGGCGCGGCCGACATGGAACAGCCCGTGGCAGGCCGCGCCACCCGATCTCATCATCGTGCTGCCCGAATACGTGCTGCCGGCCGGCGGCCCCGACGTGTTCCGCAATTTCGTCGTCGCGGTCCCAGGTGCGGCGACGCGATTCGTGCGCGGCATGGAGTTCCGGCCCGGCAATCGCGCCGTGCACCACGCCAACATCCGCGTCGATCCGACGCGGGCGTCGCGGGAGCTGGACGACGCCGACCCGGCGCCGGGATACGAAGGGGCGATTCTGCGATCCGCCGACTACCCCGACGGCCACTTTCTCGGATGGACGCCCGGGCAATTGACGCCGCTCGCGCCGCCAGGCCTCGCATGGCGGCTCGCCGCAGGCAGCGACGTTGTCGTCCAGCTCCACCTGCAGCCCACCGGGAAGGTCGAGCACATCCAGCCGGCAATCGCCTTCTCGTTCACGGCCGATGCGCCGACGCGCGTCCCGACGATGGTGCGTCTCGGGCGGCAGAACCTCGATATTCCGGCAGGGGAGGCGGCGCATCGTGTCGTGGACACGTACGTCCTGCCCGTGGATGCCGAAGTCCACGCGATTCAGCCGCACGCGCATTACCGCGCGCGGCGCGTCAGCGTCCGGGCGACGCGGCCGGACGGGACGCGGGCCTCGCTCATCCGCATCGAGCGCTGGGATTTCAACTGGCAGGATCAATATCGCTACGCCGCCCCGTTCTGGCTGCCGGCCGGCACGACGATCGACATGGAGTACGTGTTCGACAATTCCGGCGCCAACCCCCGGAATCCCGAGCAGCCGCCGCGTGGGGTGTCGTGGGGCTGGCGATCGTCGGACGAGATGGCCGACGTGTGGATCCAGGTGATGACACGGTCCGAGCCGGATCGCCATCGCCTCGCGGGGGACATCCGCCGCAAGATGGCGACGGAGGATGCGATCGGATGCGAGATCCTGATCGCGCGGGAACCGGAGTACGCCGCCCTGCGCAATGACGCGGCCGCGCTGTACATGGAGTTGGGTCAAGCAGACCGCGCCCTCGCGCACTTCCGCTGGGTCGAGCGGATACAACCGCGATCGGCCCGCGCGCACTACAACGTGGCGGTCGCGCTCGACGCGCTGGGCCGGGCGGCCGACGCGGCGCGCGCCTACGAGGACGCGATCCGCCTCGACCCCGACTATTCAGTCGCCCACAACAATCTTGGAAGCCTCTTGTTCGCGGAGCACCGTTCCGAGGAAGCGCGCACGCATTTCGAGCGGGCGGTCGCGACCGACCCGTCCAACGCCGAGGCGCAGAACAACCTCGGCGCGGCGCTGCTCGCGGCGGGGCGGGGTCCGTCAGCGCGCGCGGCGCTGGCACGCGCCGTCAGCCTGCGGCCGGATTACCCCGAGGCCCATTTCAATCTCGCCCGCCTCGACGCGCTCGAGGATCGCCGCGACGATGCATTGCGGGAGGCGGCGGTGGCGGAAGCCCAGGCGGCGGCTGCCGGAAAGACGACGCTGGCCGGCCAGGTTCGGGACCTCGTGCGCGACCTGCAACGGCGCTAGGGTCTTCGCATGATATCCGCGCGCACGTGACCGGCGGCATCCGCTGGGCGCTCGGCATCGAGAACGAGAACAGCCGGGGTCCAGGACCGCCTGTGGTATTGTCGAAACTGTCGCGGTGACCTGGGCGCACGAACATGAGAAAAGCCGAAGCAGTCAACGTTCTGCTCTGCCTGCTCGCCTCGTCGATCTCGATCACGGGTGCTGAACAGCGGAAGCCGGGAGGGAGCCGGGACGCGGTCCAGCGTCATCTGAATCGGACCGCTGACGCGGTTCTGGCTCTCAAGAGCACGCGCTTCTCGATCAAACGTGAGGGTACGCCGGCCGTTCTGGACGAGAAGAACGGCATCACCTTTACCACTGCGGACTGTGCCTATTCAGCGCCGGACCGGGTGTCCTGTAACGTCAAGGTCTCGCTCAAGAACGGAAACATCCTGCAGTTGACGCGAGTGTGGGTGCCCGAAGGCACCTTTCAGTCGAATCCACTGACGCGGCAGTTCGGCAAGGCGCCGCCAGACTCCAACTTCAACGGCGTCGTGCTGTTTGCCAAGACCGGCGTCCCGGAGATTCTGAGGACCGCGGTGCAAAAGCTGCAAGTCGTCGGGA
>JAYVYV010000496.1:0-2611 GCA_043783985.1 Acidobacteriota bacterium
GCGACGCGCGCATCGCCGACGTAGCGCAGCATGTCGGCGTAGGCGAGCTTCTTCGCCTCGATCATCACGTGCAGGGCGCGGGCGCTGTGGAAGCCGTACGCGCCGAGCGGGAACTGCTCCATCAGGTTGAGCATCATCAGCGCGGCGATGCCCTGCGTGTTCGGCGGCAGCTCGTAGACCTCCCACCCGCGGTAGGTCGTCGAGATCGGCTCGACCCACTCGGGCTCGAACTCGCGAAGGTCGTCGGCGGTCATCGTTCCGCCCTTGTCCTGCGAGATCGCGAGGATGGCGTCGGCGGTCGCGCCGTCGTAGAAGCCGGCGCGCCCGTTCTTCGCGATCAGCCGGAGCGACGCTGCGAGCTCCGGGTTGCGGAACAGCTCGCCCGAGCGCGGCGCGTGCCCGTCCGGCAGATAGGTCGCGGCGGCGTTCGGCTCGGCCGCGAGCTTCTCGGCGAGCACGCCCCAGTGCGCGGCAATGACGTCGGAGACAGGGAAGCCCTCGTCCGCGTAGAAGATCGCCGGCGCGAGCAGATCGGACAGCGGCAGCGAGCCGAGCTTCGAGCGCAGCGCGTCCCAGCCGGCGACGGCGCCCGGCACGGTCACGGTGTGGATGCCGCCCTGCGGCATCGCGGTGAGCCCCTGGGCCTTCAGCAGCGCCGGCGTCAGCCCGGCGGGCGCCCAGCCGCACGAGTTGAGCCCGTGGATCCTGCCGGTCTTCGCCTCGTAGACGATCGCGAACAGGTCGCCGCCGATGCCGTTGGACTGCGGCTCGACCAGGCCCATCACGGCGTTGGTCGCGATCGCCGCGTCGACGGCGTTGCCGCCGCGCTCGAGGATCTGCACCCCCGCCCGTGCCGCCAGCGGCTGGCTGGCTGCGACGATGCCGTATCTGGTGGCGACTTTCGATCGACCGGCGATGACGCTCATGGATCAGATCCTACATAATCGCGTTGTGACTCGACCAATCGTGTTGCCGTTGCTGGTCGTGGCCGCGCTCGGCCTGGTGCCCACGCTGTTGTCGTCGCAGGGCGCCGGCCGCGACGCGCATCCGCGGTTCGAGGGCATCTGGAACTCCGGCACGGCCACGCCGCTCGAACGGCCGCGAGAGTTGAAGGACAAGCCGTACTTCACGCGGGAAGAGGCCGCGGAGTGGGAGCGGCAATTCGTTCAGAGCAACGAGGACCCCTCGCCGGAAGCCGCGGCGAAGAGCCGGGGAACCGGCACCTACAACGCCGTCTACCGCGAGTTCGGCACGCGCACGGTCAAGACGCTTCGCACGTCGATCGTGACCGAGCCCGCCGACGGCCGCATCCCCGCGCTCACGCCCGCCGCCGCCGAGATCAGCCGCCGGGTCGTCGAGCGCCAGCGGAGCCCCGAGGGCCCGGAGGATCTCGGGCTTCAGGATCAGTGCGTGGCGTTCGAAACGGCGGGGCCGCCGATGCTGCCCTATTCCTACAACAGCAATTACCAGATCGTGCAGACGCGCGACACCGTCGTCGTGCACGTCGAGATGAACCACGACGCCAGAATCATCCACCTGGATGGCCGCCCGCATCTGCCGCCGGGCATTCGTCGGTGGATGGGTGATTCCATCGGCCATTGGGCCGGCCACACGCTGGTGGTGGACACGACGAACTTCAACGACGCCGGTGGATTCTATGGCGTCGCCGGCGGCAACTTCGGTTGGGACCGCAACCTGCACCTGATCGAGCGCTTCAGCCTGTTCGGTGCCGGCACGCTGCTCTACCAGTTCGAGATCGACGACCCGACGGCGTTCAGCACGCCATGGAAGGGTGAGTTGACGATGACGCGGTCGAATGAGCTCATCTACGAATACGCCTGCCACGAGGGCAACTACTCCCTGGTCAACCTGCTCAGGGGATATCGCGCCCTGGAACGCCAGCCGTAAGTCAGGACGTGCGTCTTCGTGTGCTTCGTGTTTTCGTGGTCAAATGCAGAGCGTGAAGAGCGGACGCCACTTTCTCCAGATCCCCGGTCCGACCAACGTGCCAGATCGGATCCTGCGGGCGATCGCGCAGCCGACGATCGATCATCGCGGTCCTTCGTTCTCGGTTCTCGGGCGTGAAGTCCTCGAGGGACTGCGCTTCGTCTTCCAGACCACCGGCGCCGTGGTCATCTACCCGGCGTCCGGCACCGGCGCGTGGGAAGCGGCGCTGGTCAACACGCTGTCGCCAGGCGACACCGTGCTGATGGTCGAAACCGGCCACTTCGCCGTGCTGTGGCGCGATCTCGCGACCAGGCTCGGGCTCACCGTCGACTTCATCCCCGGCGATTGGCGGCACGGCGTCGATGTGGACGTCATCGCGCAGAAGCTGAAGGCCGACACCGGCCGGGCGATCAAGGCGGTCGCCGTCGTCCACAACGAGACGTCGACCGGCGTCACGAGCCACATCCCCGCGGTGCGGCGCGCGATGGACGAAAGCGGCCACCTGGCCCTGCTGCTGGTCGACGCGGTCTCGTCGCTCGGCGCGATCGACTACCGCCACGACGAGTGGCGGGTGGACGTGACCGTCAGCAGCTCGCAGAAAGGGATGATGCTGCCGCCCGGCCTCGGCTTCAACGCGGTGAGCGCGAAGGCGCTCGCGGCGTCG
>JAYVYV010000497.1:0-18856 GCA_043783985.1 Acidobacteriota bacterium
AACGTCCTGAAGAACGCCCCGCACACCGCCGGCGCGGTGACCGCGGCCGACTGGACCCATCCCTACTCGCGCGAGCAGGCGGCGTTCCCGCTGCCGTTCGTGCGCGCCAACAAGCACTGGCCGAGCGTCGGCCGGATCGACAACCCGTACGGCGACCGCAATTTGATGTGTTCCTGCCCGCCGATCGAGGACTACGCGTAGCGCGGGCCTTTCGAGACCCGCGGCCACGGTCCGAAAAGGGCGGCGCCGCACGCCCGCCACGCAGCTATAATCCGCTCGTCTCTGGTTACCCGCAATCGGCCAAGAGGAGCGCCCTATGAAGACGACGAGCGCGTTGTACGCAGGCGCGGCGGCGGTTGGCTTCGCGTTGCTGCTGGCACGGGCACCCGCCCTGATGAGCGCCGGCCAGGCGGCCGGTGACCCGGTTCGCGTCGACGCCGACGACCTCGGCGGCGTCGTGACGAGCGCGACGGGACCGGAGGCAGGCGTCTGGGTGATCGCCGAGACGACGGACCTTCCGACGAAGTTCGTCAAAATCGTCGTCACCGATGATCGGGGACGTTATCTCCTCCCTGATCTGCCGAAGGCCAACTTCAACGTATGGGTCCGCGGCTACGGCCTGGTCGACTCGGCCAAGGTGAAGACGGCCCCGGGCAAGAACCTCAACCTGACGGCGGTCCTGGCGCCCAACCCGCGTGCCGCAGCGGAATATTATCCGGCCGGCTACTGGTTCTCCCTGATTCGTGTGCCCGAGAAGAGCGAGTTCCCCGGCAACGCGCCAGGCGGAAACGGCATCTCGCCGAACATCAAGAGTCAGGCCGATTGGATCCGGACTCTGAAGTCCGGCGGCTGCACCGCGTGTCACCAGCTCGGCACCAAGGGAACGCGTGAGATCCCGAAAGAGCTCGGCACGTTTCACACGTCGGCGGAGGCGTGGGATCGGCGCATTCAGTCCGGACAGGCCGGCGCGCAGATGGCAGGCGGTCTCAACGCGATGGGGAAGGATCGCGCGCTGGCGATGTTCGCCGACTGGACCGATCGCATGACCGGCGGCGAGCTCCCGCCCGCGCCGCCGCGGCCTCAGGGCGTGGAGCGCAACGTTGTCATCACGCAGTGGGACTGGGCCGATCCGAAAGCGTACCTCCACGATCAGGTGTCCACCGACAGGCGCAATCCCACCGTCAACGCGAACGGCCTCATCTACGGATCGCTCGAGCTCAGCGCCGATTACCTGCCGGTGCTCGATCCGGTCCACCACACCATGAGCCAGGTGAAGCTGACCGTGCGCGATCCGAACACACCGCGCACGCCCGCGACGATGCCGCAACCGTCGCCCTACTGGGGCGAGGAACCGATCTGGACGAGCCGGAACAACGTCCACAATCCGATGTTGGATGAGAAGGGCCGCGTCTGGATCACGTCCACCGTCCGCCCGGCGGCGAACCCGGATTTCTGCAAAGAGGGGTCGAGCCATCCGTCGGCGAAGCTCTATCCGCTCGCCAATTCCGGCCGCCAGCTTGCGCTGTACGATCCGCAGACCAAACAGATCACCCACGTCAGCACCTGTTTCGGCACGCATCATCTGATGTTTGCGGAAGACGCGAGCAGGACGCTCTGGACGAGCGGCGGCGGGCAGGTCGTCGGCTGGTTGAACACGAAGATGTTCGACGAGACCCACGACGAGGTGAAGTCTCAGGGCTGGACCGCGCTCGTTCTGGACACGAACGGCAACGGCAGGCGCGACGCGTACGTCGAGCCGAACCAGCCGATCGATCCGGCGAAGGACAAGCGTTACGGCAACGCGTTCTATGCTGTCGCGCCCGCGCCTGACGGATCGATCTGGGGATCCGTGCTCGGCTTTCCCGGCGCCGTGGTCCGGTTGAATCCCGGCACGAACCCGCCGGAGACGGCGCTGGCCGAAGTGTACGAGCCGCCGACGCCCGGGTACTCGCCGCGCGGAGGGGATGTCGATCGCAACGGCGTCTACTGGACGGCGCTCGCGAGCGGACATCTGGCAAGCTTCGATCGCCGCAAATGCAAAGGCCCGCTCAACGGTCCGAAGGCGACGGGTCAGCATTGCCCCGAGGGGTGGACGCTCTACCCGGAGCCACTGCCGCAGCTCAAGGGCGTGACCGAATCGGGCAGCGCCGAAGCGAGTTACTACACGTGGGTGGACTGGCACGACACGCTCGGGCTCGGCGCCAACGTGCCGATCGACACCGGCAATGCTTCGGAGGGCTTGCTCGTGCTGAAGGACGGCAAGTGGGTCGTGCTTCGTGTGCCTTACCCGATGGGGTTCTACACGAAGTGGATGGACGGCCGCATCGACGATCCGACCACCGGGTGGAAGGGGAGAGGACTCTGGGCGACCGTGAGCACCCGAACGCCGTTTCACATGGAGACCGGCAAGGGCACCACGAGCAAGGTCATGCATTTCCAGTTGCGCCCGGATCCGCTCGCCAGATAAGCGCGGAACACTTGGTGAGTTGGCGACTTGGTGATTCGGCGAAGAAGCTGGAATGGGTTCGCCAATTCGATGTCTGCGTTTCAGTCGTGGAATGACGATTACCACCAGTGGCGACGTGTTCAGAGAACTCGAGCGTGAACGGTTCACCGGTTCGTTGGTAAGCAGGATCACTCGACCTGCGAATTTTGAGGAGGCAGTGTATGCGCTACACGTCAAGGGTGTTGGCCGTCTGTCTGATCTTGGGTGGTCTGACCTCACGCGCGGTTAACAGCCAGGCGGGGGCTGGCATCGACAAGTCGTACATGGGAACCTGGAAGGCGAACATCGGGAAGTCGAAGTATCAGCCAGGCCCGCCGCCCAAACAGAGCACACGCGTCCACGATGATCGCGGGAATGGTTTCGTGCTGGTCACGACTGACACGGTCAACGCGCAGGGGCAGAAAACTCACGGCGCGTACGTGTACAAGGCCGACGGCAAACAGTATCCGCAGGCTGGACTCAATCAGGCCAACGTTCAGACGATCGCGCTGACGGCGGTCGATCCCTACACCGTGACATTTACCACGTATGTGGACGGGAAGGCGGTCTCGACCGGGAAGCGCACCGTCGACAAAGACGGCAAGACGATGATCATTGAGACGAAGGGAACCAACGCGCAGGGCCAGCCGACGAGCAGCCACGTGATCTGGGAGAAACAGTAGGAGCGCTTCGACAACGACTGGCGTTCACCACGCGCGAGGGTGCAGAACCGCGCGTATTTCTCATTGGAGGCAGCGATGTGGAAACTCGCAGCAGCCGTCCTGGTGTGGTCTGTCGTCGCGCCCGCGGGCGCGCAGCAGGTCAAAGGGGACAAGGATCAGCTCGAGTCGCTGGTCAACGAATATACGCGACTCGAGGATACGGGCGACATGCAGGCGCAGGCGAAGTTCATGGCGCCCGACCGCTGGTGGCATGGCGTCGGCGGCCGTCGAACAGACAACGCGATGTGGATGAAAGTGCAGGAAGAGAACATCGCCGCGAATCGGCAGCGGTTTCCAGGCGTCAGGTTCATCCGTGAGGTGCGCGACCTCCAGATTCGGTTCGTCACGCCGACCGTTGCCGTCACGAGCTTCACATGGTCTGCCAATCGCATCGTTCCAGGCGACCTGCCCGCCGAGAAGCGACAGGCGCTTGGTCCGCCCCCGATTCCCGTCGTATGCAGTCACGTCTGGGCAAAAGGATCCGACGGGTGGAAAATGGTCAGCAGCCACCAATCGCCACTGTATGTGCTGCCATGACGGCATGAGCCGGCCGGTCCGGGGCGTCCGGCCGACAACGAATGTCGTTTCAGCAGGAGCGCACATATGGACGGAACCTCGGCGAAAGGCATCGCGCGTCGATGGATTCTTGGGATCTGGAATGACGGTAATCTTTCGCTACTCGAGGAACTCGCAACGGCTGAGTACTCGTACGACGGGCCGGGCCAGCCCGCGCTCCGTGGGCAGGCGTTCAGGGACCTTGTCGTCGCCGCGCGGACCGCATTTCCCGACCTGCAGAATACCATCGAGAACCAAGTTGCGGAAGGGAACACCGTGGTCACGCGCGGCGAAATGCGTCGGACTCATCGCGCGATGTTCGCTGGCATCGAAGCGACCGGCCGTCAGATTGTCGTGCCGTGGCTCATCATTACGGATGTCCACGATGGTCGGGTGGCTCACGATTGGGAGATGTATGATGCGCTCGGCATCGTGCAGCAGTTGGGTGCGTTACCGCTCGCCACGTAAGCCGGAACAGCTCGTCGCGCATGACCCAGTCGCTCCGCTGAATCGAGGAGTTTTGCATGCGCGCCATCGTGTTGAACGTATCGAGACTGCTGTGGCAACGAATTGTAAGGCGTTGAGACCTTACATCAGGAGGGTTCGATGACACGGACGATGGCGTGGCTGCCGCTTGTGATCCTGGCCGCCAGCGGCCTGTTGCTGGCCCAGGGACTTCCGGAGAAGAATCCCGCCGCGAACAATCCTCATCTGGGAAATGCGCAGTCGATCCGTAGCGGCATGGCGCTGTACCGTATCCGCTGCGCCGATTGCCACGGGCTGGACGCGCGGGGCTATCGCGGGCCCGACCTGACATCGCTCCTGGCCGGCGACATGACCGACGAGCGTCTGTTTCAGACGATTCGGAAAGGTGTACCGGGCACCGACATGCCGGCCGCCAGAGAGCTCGACACGCCGGACGACGATCTGCTGATGATGATCGCGTATCTGCGCAAGCTCGGCACGGTCGCGCCGCCAGCGAGCCCGATTGGCAACGCCGAGAACGGCGCGCGGCTGTTCGCGTCCCAGTGCACGGCCTGTCATCGCGTCGCGGGCCGCGGCGGCCGAATCGGTCCGGATCTGACCCGGATCGGCGTCGCCCGATCGCGCGCCGCGCTGGTCCGCGAGATGCGCGCGCCCTCCGAATGGGTGACGCCCACCTATGAGACGGTCACCCTGGTCACGAAAGACGGCCAGCGCATCCGCGGCGTCAAGAAGAACGAGGATGTGTTCTCCATCCAGATCATGGACGTGCGCGAGCGGATCCAGGGCTTCGAGAAATCCAGCCTGCAGGAAGTCATTTACGAGAAGGACTCGCTCATGCCGGCCTTCGGGCCCGGCCGGCTGAACGACAGCGATCTCGGCGATCTGGTGGGGTATTTGTCGACGCTTCGCGGCCGTTAACGGGACCAACGTATTGCACGAGGTTTCCTTTATGCGCACGTTCCTGATCGTTCTGATCTCGTCAGTCACGCTGGCCGCGCAGACCGGTGCGCCACAGGTAACCTCGCAGGACCTGCTGGACGGCCTCAAGGATCCGACCCGTTGGCTGACCAACGGCGGCGAGTACAACGGCCAGCGGAGCAGCCCGCTCACGCAGATCACGCCGGAGAACGTCAATCAGCTGACGGCGCAGTGGACGTTTCAGACCGGCACGCTCGGCAGCTTCCAAACGACCCCCGTCGTCGTCGACGGCGTGCTGTATGCGACCGGCTTCAACAACAATGCGTGGGCCATCGACGCGCGCTCGGGACGGACAATCTGGCGTTATCGCCGCGATCTCCCCGACGATCTGAAGCTCTGTTGCAGCGCCGTGAACCGCGGCTTCGCCGTGCTGGGCGATCGGTTGTTCATGGCCACTCTCGATGCGCACCTGATCTCGCTCGACATGAAAACCGGCACGGTCCTGTACGACGTCGAGCTTGCGGACCATACGATGGGGTACTCGGCCACGGTCGCCCCGCTCGTCGTGAAGGACAAAGTCATCGTCGGCATCGCGGGCGCCGAGTACGGCATTCGCGGGTTCATCGACGCCTACGATGTGCAGACCGGCGCGCGCGCGTGGCGTTTCTACACCGTGCCTGCGCCGGGCGACCCGGGAGGCCGTTCCTGGCCGGAGGGCGAGGCGTACAAGCGCGGCGGCGGATCGATCTGGGTGACCGGCACCTACGATCCGCAACTGAACACCGTCTTCTATGGCACGGGCAATCCAGGCCCCGACTATTACAGCAACGCGCGCGAAGGGGACAACCTCTACACGGCGTCGCTGGTCGCGCTCGACGCGGACACCGGCCAGCTTCGGTGGCATTATCAATTCACGCCGCACGACGTGCACGATTGGGACTCGACGCAGGTGCCGGTGCTCGGCGACGTCACGATCAACGGCCAGCCGCGGAAGGTCGTGATGTTCGCCAACCGCAACGGCTTTTTCTATACGCTCGATCGCATCACGGGAAAAGTGATCGTCGCGAAGCCGTTCGTGACGACCACGTGGGCCAAGGAAATCGGCCCCGACGGCCGGCCCGTGCTGCTGCCCGGCCATCTGCCGGACGAAGACGGCGAGAAGACCTGCCCCGATCTCGGGGGCGGCACCAACTTCATGTCCCCGTCCTACGATCCGGCGACCCGGCTGTTCTTCGTCACGGCGCGTGAGACCTGCGCCACCTTTTTCGCCTACGACCAGCAGTTCAAGCGGGGCGAGCAGTACACCGGCGGCGCGACCTCGCGCCCGAGGGATCAGAAGAACTTCGGTGCGCTGCGGGCGATCGATCCGGCCACCGCGACGATGAAGTGGGAGTTCCGCTACCCGACCACGTCGGCGTCGGGGGTGTTGACGACCGCGTCGGGGCTGGTGTTCGCCGGTGACGGCGACGGCAACATCATGGCGTTCGAGTCGCGCACGGGGAAGAATCTCTGGCACTACCAGTTGGGATTTCCGATGCGTTCAACGGCCGGGACCACCTACATGGTCGACGGCCGGCAGTATCTGCTGGTTCCGTCCGGCAGCATGCTGACGGCGTTCGCGCTGCCGCCGAGGCCGTAACGACCGAACGCAGAGACTGCTGAGCACGCAGGGAAGACGGCCCGCTGCGGTCTCTGCGTGCACCGAGTGCTCTGCGTTCGAAACCGACAGCCGCGGATATAATTCCTCCACCTCAGCGTGCCCCTTCAACCTGGAACCCGCCTCGGGCCGTATGAAATCCTGTCCGCGCTCGGCGCGGGCGGGATGGGCGAGGTCTACCGCGCGCGCGACGCGCGCCTCGATCGCGACGTGGCGATCAAGGTGCTGCCTTCCGCGTTCGCGCAGGACGCCGATAGAATCGCCCGCTTCGAGCGGGAGGCCAAGACGGTCGCGGCGTTGTCCCATCCCAACGTGCTTGCCGTGTTCGACACCGGCGTTCACGACGGCCATGCCTACATCGTCACCGAACTGCTCGGGGGAGAGACCCTGGCCGCGCGGCTGAAGACCGGAGCGGTGCCGGTTCGAAAAGCGATCGACTGGGGCAGTCAGATCGCGCGCGGGCTGGCGGCGGCGCACGACAAGGGCGTCATCCACCGCGATCTGAAGCCCGATAACATCTTCATCACGGCGGACGGCCACGCGAAGATCCTGGACTTCGGCCTCGCGAAAGCGCTGGACCCTGTAGCGCAGGGCTTCAGCCCTGAGGCGGCGACGATGGCGGTGGCGCCGATTACCGACGCCGGCCTGGTGATGGGCACGGTCGGCTACATGTCGCCGGAGCAGGTGAGGGGTGAGGCAATCGACGCGCGCAGCGATTTGTTCTCGTTCGGCGCCGTGCTGTACGAGACGCTGACCGGCGAGCGCGCGTTCCGCCGCGACACGACCGCGGAAACGATGACGGCGATCCTGCGCGACGATCCGCCAGACGCGTCGGCCGCCCGCACGCATCTGACGCCGGCGCTCGATCGGATCGTCCACCACTGCCTCGAAAAGCAACCGACCGAGCGCTTTCAGACCGCGCGCGACGTCGCTTTCGCGCTCGACGCGCTGTCCGGCTCTGGAGCGACGCCGGCATCCGGCGTCTTCGTCGGCGCGGCGCCCACGCGCGTGCTGCGCGAACGGTTCGCCTGGAGCGCGCTCACGCTCGCGCTGGCCGCGGCCTTAGTCCTGCTCGGCGTGAGATCCGGCAGCCAAGGCGCCAGACCTCAGCCCTATCTCGCGACAGTGCTGCTGCCCGACGACGTCCGGCTGTCGCCCGATGTCACCCCTGGACGGAGGATCGCGATTTCGCCGGATGGCCGGCAGCTGGCGTTCGTCGGCGTCACGACCGCCCGCCGGACGCAACTCTGGCTGCGGTCGCTCGATGGGGCGACATCGACGGCGGTGGAGGGTTCGGACGGGGCGGCGGGGCCTTTCTGGTCTCCCGACAGCCGCTTTGTCGCCTTTCGGGTGGGCAATCAGCTGATGAAAGCGTCTGCGGCCGGAGGGACGAGCACGCTCATCGGACCCTCGCCCGGCAGCGGGACCTGGAACGCCGACGATGTCATCCTCGTGAGCGGCGAGAGCGCCTTGGGAATGTCGGCGAGCCGGGCTCTCAGCCTCGTGTCGAAAAACGGCGGCGAGCCGTCTGACGCGCTCGTCGCGGACGCGGGCACGTTTGTGGCCTATCCATTCTTTCTGCCCGACGGCCAGCATTTTCTGTTCGGTCTGGGCAGCAGTGCGCGGGAAGCCGGCCTGTTTCTCGGGCGCCTCGGCACGACCGACAAAACGCGGATCGTGACCGGGCGCATCGACTCGGACAACATCAATGTGATGTACGCGTCTGACCATGTCCTCGTCGTGCGCGATCGAAGCATCGTGGCACGGGCGTTCGACCCCAGACGCTTCGTCCTCGGGGCCCAGTCGACCAGGATTGCTGGTCCGGTCGAGGCCACGACGCCTGGCGCCGCCGCCTTCTCTGTTTCGCAAACCGGCGTGCTGGTCTATCAGCCCTCGTCGAGGCGAGGTTCGCGGATCGTCTGGTTCAATCGCGCCGGCAAAGAGATTTCGGCGCTCGGCGAGGAGGCGGATTACTCCAACCTCGCGCTGTCGCCCGACGGGTCGCAGCTGCTGGTTTCGGTTCCCGACCCGGCCACCCGAACGCGCGACATCTGGGTGGTGGACATCGCGCGCGGCGTCCGGACGCGCGTGACCTTCGACCCCAGCGACGAGCGCAGCGCGGTGTGGACGGCCGACGGCAAGGGTGTCGTGTACACGTCCAAGGGTCTCGACTTGTACATGAAGGCGATCGGCGCGAACGCTGAAACACCGCTGGTCCGGGACGGCATCAGCAAGGACCCGCATGGTTTCTCGCCTGACGGCCGATTCCTCGTGTACCGATCGAGCAGCCCGAAGGGCCGTAACGATCTCTGGGTACGCCCGACGGAGGGCGACCAGAAACCCTATCCGATTTTGAACACGCCGTTCGACGAGAACGAGGCGCAGTTCGCCCCAGACGGCAAGTGGCTCGCGTACGTGTCCGACGAGTCGGGGAAGCAGGAAGTGTACGTGACGTCGTTCCCCTCGGGCACCGGAAAATGGCAAATCTCCACCGGCGGCGGCACGTTTCCCCGCTGGCGGCGCGACGGAAAGGAAATGTTCTACCTGGCGCCAGACTACAAGATGATGAGCGCTAGGGTGAGCGGCTCGGCGGGTGCTTTCACCGTAGCGGGGGCGGCGCCGTTGTTTCAGACCACCGTGGTGCAGGGACCCGGCATCCCGTTCGACGTGTCGCCTGACGGCGAGCGCTTCGTGATCAACACCGCGATCTCGTCCGCAGTGCCGCCGTCGCTCACCATCCTCTTCAACTGGCCGCAACTCCTGACCAAGCAGGACACACGATGACGGACGTCAATCGCCGCGCGCTGCTGCTGGCCGGCATCGGACTGGCGCTGGGGCAGGCCGACGGCTCGTCCAGCCGGCCCAAGGTCGGGGACTTCGTCGTCAAGGCGGGAGACTCGAGCAAGACGCCGCTGACGGCGCGCGATATTCCCATTGGCGCGCCCCAGACGCTGGCGTGGGCGCTGGATCCGTCGGACGGAACGGTCCGCAGCGCGTCACGATTGAATCAGCTCATCATCGTCGGCCTCGATCCCGCGTCGCTGAGCCCTGAGACTCGGGCCAGAGCCGCCGACGGTGTCGTCGCGTACACGTCGATCTGCACGCACACCGGCTGCGACGTCGACGACTGGCAGCCCACCGAACGGCTCCTCGGGTGCCAGTGTCATTCGTCGGTGTTCGATCCGAAAGACGGGGCGAAAGTCGTCGACGGCCCCGCGCCTCGTCCGCTGGCGGCGCTGCCCCTGAAGATCGTGGACGGGAGACTGGTGGTCGCGCAGCCATTTACGGCGCCGATCGGATTTGAGAAAGGCTGAGATGAAGATCTTCTTCGCGCTCGTGACTGTCGCGTTGGTGTGGCTGCCTGTCGACGCGTTGCGCGAAGGCGGGCAGCAGCCCGTGGCGCTGTCGCCGCCCCTGCCGCCGCCGCCGCCCGCGCCGATGCCGCAGACGCTGCGGGCCTATAAGCCGGTGACGGTCGAACGCCTGAAGAATCCGGAAGCAGGCGACTGGCTGATGGTCCGTCGCACCTGGGACGGATGGGGCTACAGCCCGCTCGATGGGATCACGCCCGCCAACGTCGCGCGGCTGCAGCCGGCGTGGGTGGTGTCAACCGGCGTCACCAACGGACACGAGGCGCCGCCCGTCGTCAACAACGGCGTGATGTTCGTCGCGACCCCCGGGAATCAGGTGATCGCCCTCGACGCGAGGACCGGCGGCATGCTCTGGCGCTACAAGAGGCCGCTGTCCGACGACGTGGTGCTGCTGCATGGCACCAGCCGCGGGGTGGCCTTGTTCGACGACAAGGTGTTTTTCGCTGCGGCTGAAGCGGTGCTCGTCGCGCTCGACGCGCGGACGGGCAAGGAAGTCTGGACGGCGACCGTCGCGGACAACCGGAACGGCTACTACATGTCGGTGGCGCCTCTCGTCGCCGACGGCAAGGTGATGGTGGGTGCGTCGGGCGGCGAGATGGGGGTGCGCGGCTTCGTCGCGGCATACGACGTGGGCAGCGGCAAACAGGTCTGGAAAACCTACTCCGTGCCGGCGCCCGGCGAGCCGGGCAGCGAGACGTGGCCGAACGGCGAGCAGTGGAAGACCGGCGGTGGGTCGATCTGGGTGACAGGGTCCTACGATCCCGCGACCAACCTCGCGTTCTGGGGCACGGGCAACGGCGGACCGTGGATGGGCGACCAGCGTCCGGGCGACAATCTGTACACCTCGTCGACGATCGCGCTCGACGCGGCGACCGGCGCGATCAAGGGACACTTCCAGTACCACCCGAACGATTCGTGGGACTGGGACGAAGTGTCGCCGCCGATCCTGGTCGACTACACGCGCGGCGGGAAGACGGTGAAGGGGTTGATCGATGTCGCGCGCGACGGCTACTTGTGGTTCCTCGAGCGAACCGCCGGGGACATCAACTTCGTCGAGGGCACGCCGTACGTGAAGCAGAACGTCTTCAAAAGCCTCGATCCGAAGACCGGCCGGCCGAACGTCGATCCCGCGCGACAACCAGGGACGGGCAGGGAAGCCGAGTTCTGTCCGTCGCACTGGGGCGGCAAGAACTGGCCGCCGATCGCGTTCAGCCCGAAGACGCGGATGATCTACATCCCGGCCAACGAAAACCTCTGCGGCCGCATCGTCGGGCGGCCGGTCTCGTACACGGCGGGCCGCGGTTACACGGGCGCGACCAGCACGCTGTTGATCGCGCCGGGCGCCGATCATATCGGCGAAGTGCAGGCGTGGAACGTCGACACGGGCAAGCGCGTCTGGACGCACACCTTTCCCACGTCCACCAACTGGGGCCCGATGCTCGCGACAGGCGGCGGCCTCGTCTTCAGCGGCGGCACACAGGATCGTCTATTCCGCGCGTTCGACGCCTCGAGCGGCAAAGTGCTCTGGGAGTTCCCGACCAACTCGGGCATCGTCGGTCAGCCCTCGTCCTTCATGGTCGACGGCCGGCAGTACATCGCGGTCCAGTCGGGGTGGGGGATCGACGCAAAGACGATGCAGGGACGGCTGAACCGCATCGCGCCCGGCGACTTTCCCGACGTGCCTGAAGGGGGCGCGGTCTGGGTGTTCGCCGTGAAGTGATCGCGCCCATCAGGTAGAGTGAGCAGGTAGGAGTTCGACGCCCATGTCACGAACCGCGCTGACCGGCCTTGTCGCCCTCGTCATCAGCTGCGCGGCGCCGCTGCCGGTCCGCGCGCAGAGCGCCCCCGTTTCTTGCTCCACGTCGGGCAAGAACCTCTACGTCCGCGATGTCATGAAGGATCTCTATCTCTGGTCTTCCGAGGTGCCGAACGTGGATCCCACGTCGTTCGGTTCGCCGGAGGCGTATCTCGATGCGGTCCGGTACCGGCGGCTCGACTCGACGTTCAGCTACATCACGTCGCGCGCGGCGAACGACGCCTTCTATTCGGACAGCCAGTTCATCGGCTTCGGCCTGTCGACGACCGTGAACGATCTCGAGATGCGCGTGACGCAGGTGTTTCCGGACAGCCCCGCCGCCGAGGCCGGCCTGTCCCGCGGCGATCGGATCGTCGAGATCGGCGGCCGTCTCGTGACGGCGCTGATCGCCAGCGGCCAGATCGGCTCCGCCTTCGGCCCTTCCGAGATCGGCGTGGAGCTGGACATCGCATTCGTGAACGACGCCGGCTCGCGCCGCGAATCGCACATGGTCAAACGTCTCGTCACGATTCCGACCGTGTCGCTCACGCGCGTCTACAACGTCAGCGGCCGCCGGGTCGGCTACATGTTCTTCCGCAATTTCGTGGAACCGTCGTACGAGGCGCTCGACAACGCCTTTGCCGAGCTCGCGGCCGCGCGCGTGGACGAGCTCGTGGTCGATCTCCGCTACAACGGCGGCGGGCTGGTGAATGTCGCCCAGCACATGGCGAGCTACATCGGCGGCCTACGCACCGACGGCCAGGTGTTCGCGGAGTTCTTCCACAACGACAGGAACGCGTTCCGCAATCACATCCTCCGATTCGAGAACAAACCGCAGCGGCTCTCGCTCGACCGGCTGATAGTCGTGACCACCCGGGCGTCCGCATCGGCCAGCGAGCTCGTCATCAACGCCCTCCGGCCCTTCATGCCCGTGGTGGTCATCGGCGGCACCACGTACGGAAAGCCGGTGGGGCAGTAAGGCATCGCGTTCTGCGACAAGCTGCTCGCTCCCGTGTCCTTCGCGCTGCGCAATGCCGAGGGCCACGGAGACTTCTTCGACGGATTTGCCCCGGATTGTACGGCGCCAGACGACGCCGACCACCAGCTCGGCGATCCGGAAGAAGGATCGTTGAGAGAAGCGCTGACGTTCGCCGCCACGGGCGCGTGCAGCCCGCGGGCGTCCGCGCCGCAGCAGAAGGCCGCCCGACAGGACGCACCGCGCGCGCTCGGATGGCAGTCGCTCGTCAACGCTTACTGACGTGACGTGTCGGCGGCGTCGATCGAGACGCCTGGCCGCGAAAGCTCGCAGCGCGAGCCCGATCGTCACGAAACCGCTGGCTGCCGCAGGGTGAGCGCCTGCGCCTTCCGACGGAATCCGTCGAGCAGCCCGAGGGTGACCGGGCCGGGAGTGCCGGCGCCGATCGTCCGATCGTCCACCTGCACGATCGGCACGACTTCGCGCGTGGTGCTCGTGAGGAACGACTCGTCGGCGCCAAGCAGATCGGCGTCCTTCAGCACCGCCTCGCGGACAGGTATGCTCGCCTCGGCGCCGATCTCGAAGAGAAATTCGCGTGTGATGCCGGGCAGCAGACCCGCCCCGATCGGCGGCGTGAGCGCGGCGCCGTCCTTCACGATGAACAAGTTCGACTGCGTGCACTCGGCCAGCTCGCCCTTGTAGTTGCGCATCACGCCTTCGAACGCCCCGCTGCGGAGCGCTTCCTGCATCGCGAGGGCGTTGTTCAGCAGGCTGTTCGACTTGATCAGCGGGTTCACGGTCCCCGGATGGTTGCGGACGACGCCGACGAGCGCCACCTTCACGCCCCGTTCGAACACTTCGGCCGGCGGATGGACGTTCGGCTTGACGATGACGACGATGGACGGGGTGGGCGTGGCGGCGGGATCGTAGGTGAGCTCGCCGATGCCGCGTGTGACGAGGATCCGGATGTAGGCCTCGCGAGCGGCGCTGTCGCCCAGCCCGGCGACGCGCATCGTCTCGCGGAAGCGGTCGTCGATCTGCGCGTCGGTGAGCGGGATGGAGAGCGCGAGCATACCGGCCGACGTGCGCAGCCGCCGCATGTGGCGATCGAAGAGGAACGGCTGGCCGTTGTAGGTCCGCAGCGTTTCGTACACGCCCTCGCCGTAGAGAAAGCCGTGATCGAAAATCGAGATGACGGCCTGTTCCTGAGGGGACACACGGCCGTTGACGTTGACGGTGGCTGCCATAGAGACGAAGGGTACATCAGGGCGAAGGGCCGAGCCAACACAAAGGACACCATGGCCGCAAAAGGCAAAACGGTAGGGTAATATCCTTGGTGTCCCAGGTGTCCTCCGTGTCGACGCGGCCTGCCGACGAAAACAGATGCGTGTACTGAACACTGCCCAAATGAAGGAAGCCGATCGCCGCACGATCGAAGACATCGGCATCCCGTCGCTCGTCCTCATGGAGAACGCCGGCCGCCAGGCGGTCGCGGCGATTGAAGCAATGTACGGCGAGCTGCTCGAGCGGGAAGTGGCGGTCCTGTGCGGCCGCGGCAACAACGGCGGCGACGGCTTCGTGGTCGCGCGGACGCTCGCGCAGCGCGGCGTGGACGTGTCGGTCTTCCTGATCGGCCGCGTCTCGGAGGTGCGGGGTGACGCGCGCATCAACCTCGAAATCCTGGGCCGACTCGGGCTCACCGTGGTGGAGATCGCCGACAGCCAGGCGTGGGAGCTGCATTTCTCCGAGGTCGGCGACTGTTCACTGATCGTGGACGCGATCTTCGGCACCGGCCTCAACGCGCCGATCTCGGGCTTCATCGAGTCGGTCGTGACCGACGTGAACGCGTCCGGCATTCCGGTCGTCGCGATCGACCTGCCGTCCGGCCTGTCGGCCGATTCGCCGGATCCGATCGGGCCGTCGATCGAAGCCGCGCTGACCGTCACCCTCGCAGCGCCGAAGATCCCGCTCGTGCTCCCGCCGGCGGAAACACACGCCGGCGACATCGTCATCGCCGACATCGGCATTCCCGGCGAGGTCCTCGAGGGCCTCGACGGCCCGCACATCGATCTGCTGACGCGCGCGTCCATGCGCGAGCTGATCACGCCGCGGACGCCGGACAGCCATAAAGGCGACTACGGCCGCGTGCTCATCCTCGCCGGCTCACTCGGCAAGACCGGCGCCGCGCATCTCTCGGCGATCGGCGCCCTGCGGTCCGGCGCGGGGCTCGTCACCATCGCCACGCCGGCGTCCTGCCAGGCGATTCTCTCGTCGATGGGCCCGGAATACATGACCGAGGCGCTGCACGAAACGGCGGAGGGGCTGCATCCCGACGGCGTGGATCACGTCATCGAGATGGCGCGCGACGTCCTCGCGATCGGCCCCGGGCTGGGGCGCGCGCCCGGCACGCGCGAGTTCGTCCGCCAGCTCGTCGATCGGGCGACGATGCCGCTGGTGATCGATGCCGACGGCCTGAACGCGTTCGCCGGCGAGCCGGATCGTCTCAACGGACGCGAGGGGCGCGACGTCATCATCACGCCGCATCCGGGCGAGATGGCGCGGCTCGTCGGGATGTCCACCGACGAGGTGCAGGCAAGCCGTTTGGAGATCGCCCGCAACTTCGCGCTCGCGCATCACGTCTTCGTGGTGCTCAAAGGGCACCGCACGCTCATCGCCACGCCGGACGGCAAGGTGTTCATTAACCCGACCGGCAACCCCGGGATGGCGACGGGCGGAACGGGGGACATTCTCACCGGGATGATCGCCGCGTGGCTCGCGCAGGTCCTGGACGCCGAGGCTGCGTGCCGACTCGGCGTGTATCTGCACGGCCTGGCCGGCGACCTCGCCGAAGCCGACGAAGGCGAAGTGTCGATGACGTCAGCCGATGTCGCCGGGCATCTGGGCGACGCGATGCTGGAGCTGACGGCGCGCCGCAAGGTCGTGGACAAAGACGGCTCGAGCTAGACACGAGCGCAGACGATGGACCGGCTGAACGCCCGCGCGACACGGACCCGAGCAACGTGACCGAAACCATCACCACACACTCCGAAGAAGAGACCGCGGCGGTGGGGCGAGACCTGGCGGCGGCGCTGTCGGCCGGCGACGTCCTGCTGCTGTCCGGCGATCTCGGAGCGGGAAAGACGGCGTTCGTGCGCGGGCTGGCGGAAGGACTCGGCGTCTCTCGCGACGAGGTGAGCAGTCCGACGTTCACGCTGATCCAGGAATACCGCGGCGGACGGCTGACGCTGTTCCACGTTGACCTCTACCGCATCGAGGATCCACGGGAGTTCGACGAGCTGGGGCTGGACGAAATCGCCGAGGACGGCGTGCTGGCGATCGAATGGGCCGAGAAGCTGGCCGCTCGGCTAAAGCCTTCGCGCTCCACGAGCGTCAGGATCACGCACGCAGACGGTGATCGCCGGCAGATCGAAATCGCCAGCTCACCAACTCGCCAGCCCGCCAACTACTCGGAGCGGTAGTTCGGCGCCTCTTTGGTGATGGCGACGTCGTGCACGTGGCTCTCGCGCGCGCCGGCCGGCGTGATGCGAATGATCTTGGCCTCGCGCTGGAGAATCGGAATCGTCCTGGCGCCGCAATACCCCATCCCCGCGCGCAGGCCGCCGACCAGCTGGTGGACCATCGCGGCCACGCTGCCCTTGTGCGCGACGCGGCCTTCGATCCCTTCCGGCACGAGCTTCTCGCTCCCGCCCGGCGCGTCGAGGTCGAATTCGTCCTGGAAATACCGGTCGCGGCTGCCGCGGCGCATCGCGCCGATCGAGCCCATCCCGCGGTACTCCTTGAAGCTGCGCCCCTGATACAGAATGATCTCGCCGGGGCTCTCGTCGGTGCCCGCGAACAGGTTCCCGATCATCGTCGTGCTCGCGCCGACGGCGATCGCCTTGGTGATGTCGCCCGAGAAGCGGATGCCGCCGTCCGCGATCACCGGGATGCCACGGGCCGCCGCGGCGCGGGCGCACTCCAGGACGGCGGTGATCATCGGCACGCCGATGCCGGCGATGATCCGCGTCGTGCAGATCGAGCCGGCGCCGATCCCGACCTTCACGGCGTCCACGCCCAGCTCGATGAGCGCCTCGGTGCCTTCGGCCGTGGCCACGTTACCCGCGACGAGATCGACCTGCGGGAACCGGCGCCGCAGCGTGCGCACCATGTCGAGGACGTTCTGCGAATGCCCGTGCGCCGTGTCGACGACGAGGACGTCCACATTGGCGGCCACGAGCGCGTCGGCGCGGTCCACGGTGTCGCGCGCGATGCCCACCGCCGCGCCGCAGCGCAGACGGCCGAGCGGGTCCTTCGACGCGTTCGGATAGGTGACCGCCTTCTGGATGTCCTTGACGGTGATCAGCCCTTTCAGCCGGAAGTCGCGATCGACAACCAGCAGCTTCTCGACCTTGTGGTGGTGCAGGATCTCGCGCGCCGCGTCGAGCGTCGTGCCGACCGGTACCGTGAAGAGCGGGTCGCGGGTCATGACTTCCGAGATCGCGCGGTTCACGTTCGTTTCGAAGCGCAAATCCCGGTTCGTCAGGATACCGACCAGCCGCCCCTCCTTGCTGCCGTCGTCGGTGATCGGCACGCCGGAAATGCTGTACTTCTTCATCAGGTCGAGCGCTTCGAAGATCCGGTTGATGGGGGAGAGCGTGATCGGATCGACGATCATGCCGCTCTCCGACCGCTTGACGCGATCCACCTCGGACGCCTGCTCCTGGATCGACAGGTTCTTGTGGATGACACCAAGCCCGCCCTGCTGCGCCATCGCGATGGCCAGCCGCGATTCGGTGACGGTGTCCATGGCCGCGCTGACCAGCGGCACGCTGAGCCGGATGTTGCGGGTCAGCTGCGTCGAGACGTCCACCGCCGTCGGCACGACGTCGGAATGCCGCGGCACGAGGAGGATGTCGTCGAAGGTCAGAGCGGTCAGGAGGCCGGCGTCGATCGCGGGGAGCGTTGGCGTCTCCGTGGTTTTCACGCCGCCGTCCCGTGACATTTCTTGTATTTTTTCCCGCTGCCGCAGGGGCACGGGTCGTTGCGGCCGACCTTCGGCTCATCCCGGCGCACCGTCTTCACCGCCGCGTCGTCTCCGCCGACGCGCGCCGGTTGTTTGTCGTGCGACGGCCCGAACGGGCTGGCCGGCTCGGCCGCCTGCGCGCGCGGCGCGCCGTTCAGGATCGATTTCGACTCGGCCGACGGGTCGTTGAGGATGAGCGGCGCGCGGCGGGGCGCCGGACGCCGCACCGCGGGCGCCGCCTCGTCGTTCATCACCGGACGCAGCCACCACAGGTAGCGGACGATCTCCTCGTCCACGCGATCTTTCATCGCCTGGAAGAGCTCGAAGCTTTCCTTCTTGTACTCGATGAGCGGATCGCGCTGCCCGTAGCCGCGCAGGCCGATGCCCTCCTTTAGGTGGTCGAGGCTGTAGAGATGGTCCTTCCACTGGCTGTCGACGATCTGGAGCATGATGTCGCGCTCGACCCGCTCCAGCACCTCGCGGCCGACCTGTTTTTCCTTCTCGTCGTAGGACTGGAGAATCTTCGCCCAGAGCGCGTCGCGGATTTCGTCCGACGTCCGGTCCGCGAACTCGAGATCGCCCGCGTCGATGGCGAATACGCGGCTGATTTCGAGCGCGAGCGCGTCGAGGTCCCACTGCTCGTAGTCGGCCTGACGGCCGGCGTACGTCTCGACGAGCGAGTCGAGAATCTCCTCCGCGAGATCCATCAGGTACACGCGCGTGCCGACCACGGTTTCCTGCTCGTCCTCGTCGAGCAACTGGATCTTGCCCTCGAGAATCTGCCGGCGCAGCGCGTAGATGTTCTCGCGCTGCTTGTTCATCACGTCGTCGTATTCGAGCAGGTGCTTGCGGACGGAGAAGTTCTGCG
>JAYVYV010000498.1:0-2608 GCA_043783985.1 Acidobacteriota bacterium
GATAGCGACAGCCCACCGGTCCGGAAACGGCCAGGCGGCCGACCGTGCCGCGAGGCACTTCGAGGCCCGACTCGTCCAACACCGTCGCCCGATAGCCCGGGACAACGCGCCCGGTCGATCCGGGGCGCGCGCCCTCGGCCGTGGAACCGATGAACACGTGAAGCAACTCAGTCGAGCCGATGCCGTCCATCAGGCGGACGCCGGTCATCTTCTCCCAGGCTGTAAAGACGGAGGCGGGAAGGGTCTCGCCAGCCGAGATGCCGCAGCGGAGGCTCGAGAGATCGAACTCCCCGGCGTGCTCGAGCATGGCGCGGTAACCGGTGGGCGAGGTCACCGTGACGGTGGCGCGGTGCTGCTGAATTCCCGCGAGCAGCTCCGGCGGCGATCCATGCTCGATGAGCGCCGTGGACGCGCCGACGCGCATCGGGAAGAGCACCAGGCCGCCCAGCCCATACGTGAACGCGATGGGCGGCGAACCGATGAAGACGTCGTCGGGCCGAGGCTGCAGGACGTGGCGTCCATACGCGTCGGTGACCGCCAGGATGTCGCGATGAAAATGCACCGTCGCCTTGGCGCGGCCCGTGGTACCCGACGTGAACGCGATAATCGCGGGATCGTCGGCGGCCGTGAGGACGCCGGTGAACTGCGGAGGCTGCGCGCGCATCCTGGCGTCCAGCGAGCCCGGGTCTGCGCTGTTGAAGTGCAGCACCCGTGCGTCCCCGTGGGCGCCCATGGCGGTGTCGAGATCGGCGGCGACGCACGCGTCGGTGAGCGCCAGACGCACGTCCGCGCGTTCGATGATCTCGGTCAGCTCGCGCGGGCGAAGCAGCGGCATCGTGGTGACCGCGACGCCCCCCGCTTTCAGCACCGCAAACCAGCTGGCCACCAGCATCGGATGGTTGGGACCCCGCAGCAGCACGCGGCCGCCCGGGACGAGGGCGCACTCCTCGACGAGCACGTGCGCGATGCGATTGGCGGTCTCGTGAAGTCTGCCGTACGTCCATGGTCCGCCCGCGTGATGGAAGACGATGCGATCCCCGGCCCCGTGCTCGATCCAGTCGTCGAGCAGCACGGACGTGCAGTTCAGGTGGGTCGGATATGGCGGACCGGCGACGCCCGCCCATTCCATCAGCGGCCACAGGTCGCGGGGAGGCAGCCGATCCAGGACGAAGCGGTCGACGAAGGCGGAGGACACGTCAATCCCCTTCGAAGATCGGGCGCTCTTTGGCGACGAAGGCGCGATAGGCGCGCGCGAAGTCCGCGGTCTCCATGCACACGGCCTGCGCTTCCGCTTCCGACGCGATCGCTTCGTCCACGCCCATGTTCCATTCCAGGTGCAGGCATCTCTTCGTCGTGGCGTGCGCGAACGCCGGACCGTCGGCCAGCGATTGCGCCAGGGCGTGCGCTTCGTCGAGCAACGCCTCCGGTATGACGAGCCGGTTGTAGAATCCCCACCGCTCCGCTTCGGCGCCGTCCATGAACCGTCCGGTGTACAGGAGCTCGCTGGCCCGCCCCTGACCGATGATGCGCGGCAACATGGCGCACGCCCCCATGTCCGCGCCGGACAGGCCCACACGCACGAACAGGAAGGCGACCTTGCTGCGCGAGGTCCCGAGCCGCAGGTCGCTGGCCATCGCGAGAATGGCCCCGGCGCCGGCGCAGACGCCGTCCACCGCCGCGATGATCGGCTGCGGACACGCACGCATCGCCGCGACCAGATCGCCGGTCATGCGGGTGAATCGCCGCAAGCCCTCGCGGTCGCCCGCCTCGCGCATGGCGACCAGCGGACCGATGATCTCGTGCACGTCGCCGCCGGAGCAGAAGTTGCCCCCTTCGCCGGTCAAGACGAGGGCGCGGACGTCGGCGCTCGAGGCCAGGCGCCGGAAGGTCGCGGTGAGCTCGGCGTACGAGTCGAAGGTCAGCGGGTTCTTGCGCTCGGGGCGGTTCAGCGTGATGGTGGCCACTCGATCCGCGAGCGTCCAGCCGAAATGTCGCGGACGAATCTCGGTCATGAGGATACGGCTTTCTTCTGGAGCTCGCGCTCCAACTGCTTCCGACCGGTCAGGTACTGAATCGGCCACGCCTGCCCCGCGTATCCGAGCTGGGCGGCCGCGTGGAGCGTCCAGCAGGGGTCGCTCAGATGGGGACGGGCGAGGGCGCATAGATCGGCGCGACCGGCGGCGATGATGCTGTTCACCTGATCGGCTTCGGTGATGTTCCCGACGGCGATCGTCGGCACGCGCGCCTCGTGGCGCACCTGATCGCTGAACGGCGTCTGGTACATCCGGCCATAGACCGGCGCGGCGTCCACCGATGTTTGTCCCGTCGACACGTGGACGATGTCGACGCCGGCGGCGACAAATGCGCGCGCCACCAGCACGGCGTCCTCGCCGGTGATGCCGTCTTCGACCCAGTCGGTGGCCGAGATCCTGACCGACATGGGGCGCTCGGGCGGCCAGACCGCGCGCACCGCGGCAAACACCTCCAGCGGATAGCGCAGGCGGTTCTCGAGCGATCCGCCGTACTCGTCGGTGCGTCGGTTGGCGAGCGGCGTGATGAAGCTCGACAAGAGGTAGCCGTGCGCGCAGTGCAGCTCGATCATGTCGAA
>JAYVYV010000499.1:0-18841 GCA_043783985.1 Acidobacteriota bacterium
TCCGGCGTGATGTAGGCCGCGCGATTCGCCATCCAGTTGAACGCCGTGCCGCCCCACGCGGCCGCGACGTGCGGCGTGCCGTGGTCCGTCACGGGGATCAGCGTCGAGATGGTGCCCAGCGTGTGCCCCGGCGTGTTGTACAGCGTCAGCGTCGTGTCGCCGAGCGTGAGCTTCTGACCGTCGGTCGCGATCATGTCGCGCCGCGGCCGGGTCTGCGTGCTCTTGTCGAGCAGATCCCAGTCGGCGGCGGTGAGAATCACCCGGGCGTTGAAGGTATCTTGCAGGTACTTCGCGCCGCCGGAATGATCGAAATGGCCATGGCTGATCACGACGTACTTGATCGTCGCGGGATCCAGCCCCAGCTTCTTCAGGCCGCCCACCACCTCATCGTCCACCGAGTAGTCGAAGATCGCGTCGATGAGGATGATGCCGGCGGAGGTCGTGACGGCCCACACCGAGTATTCCGTCTGTCCGAGGAAATACAGGTTGTCGAAGACTTTTGCGGGTTCCGCGTGCCATGCGGAGCGGGGCGGCGGTCCGGCCGGGCGCGGGACCGCGGGTCGCGGTGCAGCCGGGGTCGCGGGCGGGACGGCTTCCGCGCAAACCCGGTTGAAGACGCCGGCGAACTCCGTGCCTGCCGCCGCTTTCGCCGCGGCCACGTGCGCGTCGACCCGGCTGCCGGACGATTGCGCGATCGCACCCGACGCGGCTACAGCCCACGCCGCAGCGATCGCCATCGAGAATGCCACGAAACGTGTGCTCACGACTGCCCTCCCTCGTTCTCTTCAGGTGAATTCATTTCGCGCAGAATCGCGGCAAACCGCGGATCCGAGTGAAGCGCGCGATACTCCGGAAAGTGACGCGCATGGAGGATGAAGGGCGGCTCGCGCTCATCCCACGCACGTCGAGCGAATGCCATCGCCTCTTCATGTTGCCCAGCAGCCTCAGCCGTGAGGATAAGGTAGGTCAGCGGGACATAGGTTCGCGGGGCGCGGTCCATCAGCTCGCGATGCAGCGCGCGCGCCTCCGACGACTTCCCCCACTGCCCGAAGACTCCCGCCAGGCTGGTGAGGGCGCGCGAGTGGCGCCCCGACATCCCTGCGGCAGCCTCGAGCGTGGAGACCGCCTCTTCGAATCGTCCTGCCGTTCCCAGTGAGACACCCAGGATCCAGTGCGCGATGAACGACTCGCGGTCCTGTTGAACGGCCCGGCGGGCCGTCTCGACCGCCTCGTCCAGGCGGCCGGCCGTGCAGAGACAGCAGGCGAGAAGCATCGAGAGGTACGAGGACAGCGGATCGCTGTCGAGCGCGCGGCGGGCTTCCGCGATGCCCTGCTCCAACTCGCCGCGTGCCCATTGAAGATAGAAGGTCGCGTACCAGCTGCGGCCCAACACGTAACTCGGACTGAGCTCCAACACTCGCTCGAATTCCTGCTTCGCCAGCGCGCGGTTGTTCTCGAACAGTAAGGTCGCAACCGCCAGCGCGGCGTGGCCCGCCGCGGACGCGGGATCGAGCTCGATCGACCGTGTCGCTGCCGCCATCGCCTGTGGTTTCGACTCAGAGCCTCGCGCGGACCCGGTGATCGCCAGACCGGTGACCGCGTCGGCGATGCCGGCCCACGCCAGCGAATAACCGGGATCGATCTCGACCGCTTTCCGAAACAGGTCGAGCGCGGCGGGAATGCTCGCGCCTCGCCGACCGAGCAGTGCGTGGCCTTTCAAGTAGAGCTGATACGCCTCGACGTTCGTCGTGGCCTGGCCGACCAGCCGATCGGCGCTGCCGGCGGCGATGGTCACCCTCAACCGCTCGACGATCGCCTTGGCGATCTCCTCCTGCACGTCGAAGATGTCCTCGAGCTCGCGATCGTACCGCTCCGACCACAGTTGAAAGCCATTGGCGACGTCGCTCAGCTGCACGGTGATGCGCACGCGATCCCCGGCCCTCCGCACGCTGCCTTCGAGCACGGTCGTCACGTTCAGCTTCTCGCCGATGGTCCTCAGGTCGTCGCCCTTGCCCTTGAACGAAAACGCCGACGTGCGCGCGGCGACCCTCAAGCCTTTGAGCGGCGCGAGCGCGTTCAGGATCTCTTCGGCGATGCCGTCGCAGAACCAGTCCTGATCCTTCGAGGCACTCATGTCGGTGAAGGCCAGCACCGCGATCGAGGCGACGCGTTCCGCCGGCAGCGGAACGATCTCGGGCGTCGCCGGCCTGGCTGCCCAACCAGTTCCCGATTCCAGCGACCGGCGTTGGGCTTTCAGTTCGACCAGAATCTCGTGGGCCGTCTGGATGCGGTCGCGTGGGTGCTTCTCGAGACACCGTCCAATCAGACGAGACAGTTCTCCAGGCACATCGGAACGCCGCTCCCCAACGGGACCGGGCCGGTCCCTCATGATGGCCGACATGAGCGCCGGCGAGGAATCGCCTCGAAACGGCCGCTCGCCGGTCGCCATCTCGTACAGCATGATGCCGAGCGAGAAGAGGTCGGTGCGATGGTCGAGCGGTTTGGCTTCGATCTGTTCGGGCGACATGTACGGCATCGTGCCGACGAGGGTCCCGGCCTGTGTGAGCCCGAGGCGGGTGACCTCCTCACCCGAGGCGCGCACGTCGGCGTCAACCGTCTGCGCCAGTCCGAAGTCGAGGACTTTCACATTGCCGTCGTCGGTCACCATCACGTTCGCGGGTTTCAGATCGCGGTGAATGATGTGTTTCCGGTGCGCCGCCGACAGCGCGTCGGCCAGCGCGATCGCGATGTCGAAGAACGGCTTGAGCGAGAACCCGCCCCGAGGAATCTTCTGGTCGAGCGTGAGCCCCTCGACGAGCTCCATCGTCATGAAGGGAACACCCTCATGTTCTTCGATGGAGAAGATGGTGACGATGTGCGGGTGGTTGAGTGCGGCGACGGCCCGGGCTTCCCTTTTGAAGCGCTCCAAACGGTCGGGGTCGTCCGCCATTTCCTGCGGCAGAATCTTGAGAGCCACGTCGCGACCGAGCTTGGTGTCGGTGGCGCGATACACTTCGCCCATACCACCCGCGCCCAGAGGAGCGTGGATCTGGTAAGAGCCCAGGCGCTGGCCTGAGGAAAGGTTCATCGTCCTTCTACGCGGGAATCTTCAGTAGGACATATGTCAGGTGCTTTCCGGTCGGCACGAGAAAGCTGTGAGGGATGCCCGCCGGAATGTGCACGATGTCGCCGGCGCCGAGGGCGTGGCGTTCGCCGCCGTCGAGGCGCGTGCCCACGAGCTCCCCGGGTCCGGTCGTGCGGGCTCCGGCCATCGTGCCGCCGAGGACGAGCGTCCCCTCCCCGCTCTGGACGAGGACGATGTCGATGATGGCGGCGTGCTGTTCGGGGTTGCCGTCGGCATCCCGATAGAGCATCCGGAAGCGGTGGGTCTTGAAGTCGGCGAGCGTCTCGCGCGACGAATGGTCGTCTCCGACGTGCGTCGAAAGCGCCGAGTCATGGCCCTTCAGATCGCTTGCCTTCCACAACGCGAACCCCGGCGGCCTTGCCGCCGATATCGGCAACGTCAGCAGCACGACCGCGCAAAGCGGGACGATGGATTTCATGAGACCACCTTCAGATTTAAGATTTCAGATTTCAGATTTCAGATTCAGACAATTGCAGACTTAGGATTTCAGAACTTCCGGGCTGAGACGACGCCAGATGAAATAGACCGGCAAGCCGAGCAGGACGACGGCGATGCCGATCGCCGCCCTGCCCGGCTGCGTGACGATCGTGTTGGCGACGAGCGCCGCCGCCGCGATGATGAACAGCAGCGGCGTCCACGGATAGCCGGGGACGCGGAACGGCCGCTCGGCGTCCGGCCGCGTCCGCCGCAGGACGAAGACGCACGCCGCGCCGAGCGCGTAGAAAATCCAGCCGACGAAGACGACGTACGTGAGCAGCTGCTCGAACGTGCCGGAGGCGGCCAGCACCATCGCCCAGGCGGTCCCGGCGATGATGCTCACCGCCGGCGTTCCGTAGCGTGGATGCACCTCGGCGAGCGTTCGAAAGAACAGACCGTCCTTCGCCATCGCGTAGTACACGCGGGGCGCCGAAATGGTCAGACCGTTGGTCGCCGAGAAGATCGAGATCAGGATGACCGCGGCGATGAGCTTCGCCGCTGCCGAGCCGACGATCGCGCCGACGGCTTCGGCGGCGACGCGATCGGAGCGCGCGACCCCCTCGGTCCCCAGCGCCGCGAGGTAGCCGATGTTGGCGAACAGATAGATCCCGATGAGCGACGCCGTGCCGATCACGATCGCACGCGGAAATATGCGCTGTGGATCGATCGCCTCGCCGGCCGAGAACGTCACGTACTGCCAGCCTTCGTAGGCCCACAGCACGCCGATCATGCCCAGGCCCATGCCGGACAGCAGGGACGGCGTGAAGGACGCCGGCCAGAAGGGCGCGCTGACGGCCGGCGCGGCGCCTCGAGCGAGGACGAGCACCACGCTCATGACCAGCAGCGCGCCGACCTTGATGGCGGTGCTCCAGTTCTGGACGTCGGCGCTCCGCCGCGTGCTGCGCACGTTGATCGCCGCGACGATGGCAAGGAGGGCGACGGAGGTCAGCTTCCGGCCGAGCGGGCCGAGCGTGACGAACTGCTGGAGGTACGAGGCGGACGCGACCGCGAGCGTCGCCGCCGATCCGGTCGCGATCACGAGGAAGAAGGTCCAGCCGTAGAGAAACGCGGTGAGCGGGCCGAACGCGTCGCGCAAGTACACGTAGAGACCGCCCGCGGCGGGGTTCATCGCGCCGAGCTCGCCGTACGCCAGGGCGCCGAGAAGCGAGAGCGCGCCGCCCACGACCCAGACCAGCAGCGCGGGACCGGCCTGTCCGCCCGCCTGGCGCAACACGCCGCCCGGGACCAGGAAAATACCCGATCCGATCACCGTGCCAATCACGATGAGGATCAGGTCGCGCAGGCCGAGGACGCGGTCGAGGGCGCGGGCCGTCAAGGGACGCCACGATACCATTTCACGGCGGAGAGGAGGTGTATCCTTGCCGGTCTATGGCAATCATCTCCCGTCGGGAATTCACCGTCTCGGTCCTTGGCGCGGCGGCGGCGGCTCATGTGCCGTCGGCCGCGGCCGCGCAATCGGCCCGCACCCTGCCGGCGCCCCCATCGGCCACGGGCGCCGACGCCCTGGCCGCGTTGACGCTCGCCGAGGCATCGGCGCGGATGAAGGCCGGAACGGTCACGTCCACGGATCTCGTCGCCGCCTGCCTCGCGCGCATCGATGTCTACGGTCCCAAGCTCAACGCCTTCATCACCGTCATGCGCGACGCCGCGCTGGCGCAGGCCAGAACGCTCGACGCTGAGCAGCGGGCCGGCAGGCTGCGCGGACCGCTGCACGGCATTCCGATCGCGCTCAAAGACAACATCGATACGGCCGGCGTGCGTACGACGGCCGCGAGCGCGGTGTTCGACGATCGCGTCCCCACCGAAGACGCCGAGGTGGCCAGACGCCTGGCCGCGGCCGGCGCCGTGGTCATCGGCAAGACCAATCTTCACGAGTTCGCCGCCGGCGGAACGTCGGCCACCAGCTACTTCGGGCCGGTACGCAACCCGTGGTCGCTCGAACGCAATCCGGGCGGATCGTCAGGCGGGTCGGCGGCGGCGGTCGCGACGGATCTCTGCTTCGCGGCGCTCGGCACCGATACGGGCGGCTCGATTCGCACCCCCTCGTCCTACTGCAGCGTGGTCGGCCTGAAACCGACCTACGGCCTGGTGTCGATCCGCGGAATCATTCCGCTCACGGTGTCGCTGGATCACTGCGGTCCGATCGCGAGAAGCGTGATGGACGCGGCGATGATGCTGAACGTGCTCGCGGGCTACGACCGGCTCGATATCGCCAGCGTCGAACATGCGGGGGAAGACTACGTCGCGGCAGCGCAACAGCCCGTCGGCGGCTTCCGGATCGGGATCGCGCGGACGCCTTTTTTCGATTTGCTCGACGGTGATGTCGCCAGGGCCATGGACGAGGCGCTGCGCGTTCTCGCGAAGCTGGGCAAGAGCCTGATCGACACGACGCTGCCGTCCACGCGCGACGTCACCGTAAATGCCGAGACGTACGCGTATCACGAGGAGATGTTCGGCCGGCTGTCCGGACGCTATCAGATTCCCACGCGCCGCGCGCTTCAGGGCGGCGCGAACCTGAAGGCCGGCGAGTACATCCGCGGCCGCTGGCGGCTCGATCTGCTGCGGCGCACGATAGACGATGCGTTTCGTGACGTGGATCTCGTGGTGCTGCCCACGCGCCGGCATACGCCGCGCACCGTGAACGCCGCCATCAAGCGCGAAGAGACCGACGTACCGCGCAACCCCGAGCTCGAGAACACGGGCGCGTTCAACGTCTACGGCATCCCGGCTGTCTCGGTGCCGTGCGGTTTCACGGCGAAGGGATTGCCGATCGGTCTGATGATTGCGGGGCCGCGATTCTCGGAAGGCAAGGTCCTCGCACTGGCGCGCGCGTTCGAGCAGGCAACCGACTTCCATGGCAGGAAGCCGCCTCTGCGACCGGACACGCCAGTGCCCCCGCTCGCGCCGACGGACGACGACAAGGACTGAGCGGCGCCTTATTTACTCCACGGCGGCACGATGTGGTTCATGCGCGCGTAGGCGATCATCTGGCCGAGGTGCTCGTGCAGGTCGCCGCCGATGCCCAGCGCGATGTCGGTCACCGCGAGATCGCGGCCCATCACCTTGCGCTTGCCGGTGAGCGTCGACGCGTCGAGCGCCTCGAGCTCCTTCTTCGCGTGCGCGAAGCCTTTGTTGATGTGCTCGATCACCTGCGCTTTGTCCGACAGCATGCGCAGCTTGCCCATCTCCTCGCGGCTGCCCATGTCCGCCGGCTTCGCGCCGAACGAGTTCGGGATGAACGAATAGCCTTCCATCGCGGCCAGCATCAGGACCTCGGAGACCGACCGGACGCCTTCCATCGGCCGCCAGCTGTACTTGTCCTGCGGGAACGCTTCGGCAAGGCCGACGAACTTGCCGCGGAGCGTTTCGAGATCCATCAGGAACGACGCTTTCACCGCGGCGGCGGTGTCCTTGTTCACGGCGTCCTGGGCGAGCGCCGGGGCGGCGGAGAGACAGACGAGCGATGCGAGCGAGAGCGTGGCGAGTGCGCGGCGAAAGGCCATCGGTGGGCTCCTTTGCGAAACTGGGTTCGCGGAACAATACACCACTTGGACGCTTGGAACTTCAGGATGGCCCCAAGCCGGCCGCTCCCTTCTTTACTTTGGTTCGGCGAGCCGCTACGCTTCGCGTGCCTTTCGCGTCGGGGATCGGAGGAGGATCGATGATCGGACGTTTCAGCGGCACCATCGTCGTGGCCCTGCTGCTCCTCGGGGCGCGGGCGTTCACGCAGAATGTCTCCGGACCCGCGAAGGCCAGGGCCACCACCCCGGAAATCGTCTTCGAATCCGTGCCGAACTTCTTCAAGCTGCCGGCCGGCCTGTACATGGGTGAAGGCGTCGGCGTCGCGACCAATTCGAAGGGGCACGTGTTCGTCTACACGCGCAGCGGCGAGACGCGCCTGTTCGAATTCGATCAGACCGGCCTGTTCGTGAAGGAGTTCGGCGCCGGCAGCTACGGCATGTCGTTCGCCCACGCGGTGCGGGTGGACAAGGACGACAACGTCTGGGCCGTCGACGAGGGCACGAACGTGATCATGAAGTTCAACCCCCAGGGAAAGATCCTGATGGTGCTGGGCAAGCGCCCCGATCCGCTCGAGCAGCTGTCGCTGATCCCTGGGGGCGGGCAGTACTCGGGTGCGAACAAGCCCTACTCGTTCCATCGCGAGACCGACGTCGCCTGGGATCCCCAGGGCAACATCTTCGTCACCGACGGCTACGGCGACTCGCGCGTCGTGAAGTACGACAGGACCGGACGGTTCATCAAGTCGGTCGGCACGCGCGGCGACGGCCCGATGCAGTTCAGCACGCCGCACGCCCTCGCGGTCGACGCCAAGGGCCTGGTGTACGTGGCCGACCGCGGCAATTCACGCATCCACGTGCTCGACAACGACCTGAACGCCAAGGCGATGTACGACACCGTCGGCGCGCCGTGGGCGGTCTGCATCTCGCAAGGCCCGCACCAGTACCTCTACAGCTCCAATTCGTTCCCGACCGGCAACAACTTCGATCAGGCTGCGCTGACGGGCGAGGTCTACAAGATGGAGCTCGACGGCACGGTTCTGGGGAGGTTCGGCAAGGCCGGGCACGCGTTCAAGGAGTTCAGCAGCATCCACCAGATGGATTGCCGCAACCCGGACGAAGTCTACGTCGCCGAGATCACGGCGTGGCGCGTGCAGAAGATTCTGCTGCACCCGCAGTCCACCCGTGCCTCGGCCGGACGATAGGAGAGACGCCATGAGGAACATCATGCGGATGATGCTGACGCTGGCCGGCGCGGCGGCGCTGGCCGGCGGCGTCTCGCTGATCGCGCAGACGGCGCCCGACATCACCTACGACGCGAACGCCGACGCCCTGCAGCTGCCCGCGAACGCGAACTTCGGTGAAGTCGCCGGCGTGGCGACCAACTCGAAAGGCCACGTGTTCGTCTACACGCGGACCGGACACGCGGTCGCGACCCTCGGCGACGAGCGGACGTTCTATCACAACGGATCGCGCCTGTTTCAGTTCGACCAGGCCGGCAGGTTCGTGAAGGAGATCGGACAAGGCGTCTACGCCGTCAACTTCGCGCAGCAGGTGCGCGTGGACCCGCAGGACAACGTCTGGATTGTCGATGCCGGATCGAATCAGATCGTGAAGTTCGACGCCGACGGCCGGTTCCAGCTCGTGCTCGGGAGGAAGCCGGAGAACATCACCGTGCGCCCGGGGCCCGGCGTTCCGGCGCGCGGCGGCGTGATCCCGGAAGCCGCGGCCGCCGGCGGCCGCGGCGGCGAAGGCGGCCGGGGCGGACGCGGCGGCGTACCGGGCGCCGGCATTCCCGGCGACAGCTTCAGCTACCCCGCCGATGTCACCTGGGATCGCGCCGGCAACATCTACGTCGCCGACGGATTCGGGACCAACAACCGCATCGCGAAATTCACTAGGGACGGCAACTACCTGAAGTCATGGGGACAGACCGGCTCCGCTCCGGGACAGTTCAACCGGATCCGCGGCATCGCCGCCGACGCCGCCGGCAACATCTACGTCGCCGATGCCGGCAACAACCGCATCCAGGTCTTCGACGGCGACGGCACCGTCAAGTCGCAGATCACCAACGTCGGCACGCCCCAGGCGATCTGCATTTCTGGCGGCGCGACGCAGTATCTGTACAGCTCCAATTCGAACGATCCCGAGAGCATGGATCACGGCGAGATTTACAAACTGCAGCTCGGCGGACAGATCGTCGGCAAGTTCGGCAAGGCCGGCAAGATGCCGAAAGACTTCGGCATGGTCAACGCCATCGATTGCCGGTCGGACAACACGCTCTGGGTCGGCGAGATCTGGAACTGGCGGGCGCAGAAAGTCACGCTGCGGTAGCTACTCGAGGACGATCTTGTCGAACCGGTAGCTGAATTCGTTCGCGACGTAGACCGTCTTCTCGTCCGGGCAGGCAATCGCGTGGATGGAGTCGAACCATCCCGGCAGGCGTCCGAGCTTGCCGAAGGTGCCGAGCACCTTGCCGTCCAGGCTCATCTTGTACACCTTGCCCACGCTGCCGATGAAGATCACTTGCGTCGGCCCGGGCGTGATGCACATCGACCAGGTCAAGCCGTCCAGGTCCCACGCCTGCTTGAACCTGCCGTCCGTGTCGAACAGCTGCACGCGGCTGTTCTGACGGTCGGCGACGTAGAGCGTCTGGTTGCGATCCATCACGATGCTGTGCGGCGTGTTGAACTGCCCGGGACGTGTGCCCCGGTCCCCCCAGTACTTCACGAGGTTCCCTTCCCTCGTGAACTTGGCGACCCGTGAATTTCCGTAGCCGTCGGTGACGTAGGTGCTGCCGTCGGTCCCGACGACCGTGTCGGTCGGCTGGTAGAAGGCGGCGGGTCCGGGAATCGCGCGCTCGATGCCGTGCGTGAGGTACACCCAGGGCTCGAGCCGGCGGCCGAGCGCCTGCACGATGCGCCCTTTCGCGTTGAACTTCACGACCACGTTGTTCCCGGAGTCGACCAGCCACATGCTGTCTTCGGCGTCGAAGCGGACGCTGTGCGCGGCGTGGAAGATCGTCGAGCCGTCGCCGATCGAGCGCATGAACGAACCGTCGGGCCCGAACTCCAGCAGCGGGTGATTCCCTCGATTCAACAGGAAGATGTGGCCCTTGGAGTTCAGCGCCACGCCGACCGCTTCGGACGGCCAGATGTCGGCGGGCAGCTTGAAGAAATCCTCGTCGACATGAAACGCCAGCGAAGGCGCCGACGCAGCGGACGTCGAGGCGCCGCGCCCGTTCTGGCCCGCGATCGGCGCCGTAATCAGCGCCACCAGGACCGCCAACAGGACGAATGGTTTCACGTTCGACCTCCTCGACAGGCGTGAATCTAGCGGGACGCGGGCATCCGTCCCCTCGGCTGCCAGGCGGGCGTGCCGTCTTCCCATTGATTGTCGGTGAGCTGCTGCACGCCGGAGCCGTCGGCGCGCATGACGAACAGCTCGCCGTACGGCTGGGGGGCGTCGGTGTACATCGCCTCGTCCTTGAACCCCATGCGCGAGCTGGCCCACACGATGAATTCGCCGTCAGGCGACCAGGCCTGGTGCGCGTCGTTGCCCTTGGAGAAGGTGAGGCGCTTCACGTCGCTGCCGTCCGGCTTGATCGTGTAGATCTCGTAGTCGCCCTGCGCCTGCCGGGAGAACACGATCAGATCGCCGCGCGGCGACCACAGCGGAAAGTTGTCGTAGCCTTCGGTCAGCGTCGCGATCGCCCTGGTCTCGAGGTTCATGATGCGCAGCCCTTCCCCTTCGGGCCCGAACGATCGGTAAACGAAGCGCTTGCCGTCGGGCGACATCGACGGAAACCCGTTGTTGTTGGCGCCGCTGGTCACCTCGCGGAACCCGCTGCCATCCGGCTTGATGACGGCGATCTGCGCGCCGCTCTCCGTGCGATCCTCCGGCTTGAGGACGGTCCCCTTGAAGCCGTTGAAGAACAGGTTGAACGTGCCGATGCCGAAGATGATCGTGTCGCCGCCGGGCGACCATTGCGGCGCCAGCACGTTGCGGTTCTTGTCCTGGTACAACAGCTCGAAGGCGTTGGCGCCGGTGGACGCGACGACGAGGCTGGCGCCGAGGATCCCGGACGGTCGCCCGGTCATCGCGAAGCGGTCGCCCGCCGGGTTGAACGACGGCAGGATCCCCGTGAGCGTCAGCTCGTAGTCCGGATTCCGGCTGAAGGTCTTCAGCCACGTGGTCGGCGGCGCCTGCAGACGTTTGTGGAACACCACGCGGCGGCCGTCGGGGGACCACGACGCGCTGCGGACGTCGCCTTTGGGCCCGCGCGCGCCGTTGGTGTAGTAGACGCCGGCGTCCCCGGTGTCTTTGCGCAGGTAGCCGAACGCGTGTGCCGGCACGAACGACGGGTTGAATTTCACGCCGGGGCCGGCTGCGACGTCGGCTGCCTCACCGGTCGCGATCTCGATCGACACGAGCCGGTTGTCGTTGCCCGGCTCGGGGCTCGGCCGCCGGTTCGCGAGCGTCTGCTCCGCCGTCATGCAGTACGCCAGCACGCGCGTGCTGTCCGCCGAAAATTTCGGGCTGCCGCAGAAGTTGCCCGGCTGGGTGAGGCGCTTCACGCCCGTGCCGTCGGGGCGCATCACATACAGATCGACGATGTGGAGGTGTTCCCAGCGGCCGTGGGCGAAGGGCAGCGTGCTGTCGCGATCGGACGAGAAGGCGATCCACTTGCCGTCGGGCGACCACGACGGTCGAAAGTCGCCGCCAGGGCCGGTAGTCAGCGCCTTTGCGCGCCGCGTCTGCAGATCCATCGTCCAGAGATCGGCGGTGCCGCCGTTTCGCGTCGTGACGAACACGAGATGTTGGCCGTCAGGCGAGAACGCGGCCTGGTCGTCGTACGCGGGGCTGTCGGTGAGCCGCTCGAGGCCGGTGCCGTCCGGTTTCACGCGATAGAGATCGGCGGAGCCGGCGCGATCGGAGGTGAAGACGATCGAGCCGCCGTCGGGCGACCAGACCGGGTCGTAGTCGAGCTCGCCGAGGCCGAGGAGTGGACGTTCGCTGCTGCCGTCGGCGTCGGCGATGAAGAGGCCGATCTGGCCGGCGTTGGGCCACACTCGCGCGAAGACGATTTTCTGCGGATCGGGCGCGCCGGCGGCCAGGGAGAGGAGGGACGCGACGACCAGCGTCAGTATTCGCATGGTGCATTCTACGCCTGACCGCCCTTCCTTCCGTGATACATCCGGGAAAGATCGGAGCAAGCCGTCATCCCTTTGATTACGGCTCGCTCCTCTCGTAATGGCCCAATTTCCGCCCGCGGCGGCGAATCAGCGCTTGGACGAGGTCTTGATCGCGCGCTCGCTCGATTCGTCGCCGACGGTAGCGGAGAACACATCCGGCTGGGGGTGCAGCCCTGCGGCGGGCGAGCCCAGCGGCGAGAGCCAGGTTTGCCGGTTGTCGCCCCACGCCGCGAACACGCCGTTATCGTCATCGTCGTGCCCGCGTGACTGCGTCAGCGCCTGATACTCGCCGATGTCGTAACAAGTCGTGACGGTGCGATCGTAATTCGTATTCGCGGTCAGCGTGCGTTTGATGTTGCTCGGCGTCAGGTCGAAGGCCGTGGAACTGAGCGGTCCTCTACCCTCCACGCGCAGGCGCGCGCCCTCCACTTCCAGCGTGGCCACGTCAGTGCGCAAGCGCGAGTCGAGTTGCTGCACGTAGTAGGTGACCGTGAGCTTCTTCGCGTCCGACGACAGCGATAGCGCCGGATGCACGTGTTGCGGGTCGCCGAGCGACGATGCCACGACCCGGGTGGTCCTCCAGTTCATGCCGCCGTCACGCGAGAAGATCGCGTTGATCTCGGAGCCCGCCGCGAGGTCGCCGAACAACGGGCTGGTCGAGCTGTTCAACACGAAGACGAAGGCGCCGTTTCCGGCGGCGGCATGCGGCTGGGAAATCAGACGAGTGGCCTGCTTGAAGTTCGGCAGGCCGAACCGACCGCCTCCCTGATCGAGGCCCGCCACGAGAGTGTTGCGGACCCCGCCGCCCTTGCAATCGTTGAGGATGCCCGGCGTCACGTTCGGGAACGCGAAGCGATCGACCGCTCCCGCCACATTGAAGGCGAGCAAGCGGAAGGTCACGCCGCCGTCGTCGGACACCAGCACGCGCACGTTGTCGGCGTCCACGTTGCTGAAGTGGAGGAAGGGGATGTAGAGGCGCCCAGTGGAGGCGTCGATCACGGGGTTGGAGAACTGGATAAAGGAGGAGTTCGTCCCGTCGTCCTTGGGGGCGAAGAGCTGCTTCGTGGAGAACGTCAGACCGCCGTCGGTGCTGCGCGCGAGCCAGAGCTCGCTGGATCTCGTTTTGAAGCTGGTCCAAGTCACGTAGATGTTATCGCGCGCAGGCGCCGTCGGATCCTGACCGATGGCAAGCCACTCCTTGTCCGACCCATCGTCCAACGCGACGACGGTCGCGGCGCCAAAGCTCGAGCCGTGATTCGTGCTCTTGTTGAGAATGACAGCGCTCTTGCCCTGCGCATCCGTGCCCAGGCTGGCATAGAAGACATTCCCGTTCCGATCGAGGGCGAGCGCCGGGTCGCCGAAAGTGAAGGGGGCGGTGGCGTCGTTGACCGCCGGGACGAAACCGCTCGTCCAGGTGCGCCCGCCGTCGTGCGAGGTGGAGAAACCGCTGAACTTCAGCTGGGTGAAGGCGAGGCCGAAACCGGGGAAAAACCGGACCTTGGCGCCGGCCGACGAATTGTAGCCGACGACCACGTGCTGGCCGTCCTTCACGGCCGAGGTCTCGCTTTGCGTCGAGAACTCGAACGGGCGGGTGACGACCACCCTCGGGTCGAACGACGTGATGTGATCGAGAGCCGGGTCGTTGACCTGGACGTTGCCCGGATCGGCGAGACCGTCGCTGTCGCCGCGTGATTCACTGCCTCCGACCGGTGCGCCCGCACGCGAGACGAGGTCCGACTGGACGGTACGCCCGAGCCGCTGCATCATGTGGCCGCCGCTGGACATGAGGCCGATGCCTTTGACCTCGACGTCTCCCCTCGACTCGCCGTCCACCGCCGCATTGTCCTCGTCGACAGGGATGACGACGACGCCGTTTAGCCGAATTGTGTCGCCATGCGCTGTCACCGGAAGATACGCCGCGGCAAGGAGTGCAGCGGCGGACGAAACGACGAGCCTCGCGAGAACGGTGCGTGTCATCGGACCCCTCCAGGCTAAGAGACCGTAGATAAGATTTGTGTGAGCCGCAGTTGTTTCGTATCGGCGCTCACGTGACTGCACAGATTGATTCTCTACGCCCTGACCAGCCATCATCAGAATTGAAGCGGCTGAGCTTATGACCGCCGCACACTGTTGTCAAACGACTTGTTTGCGACTGATTTCAAAGTTTTGACAGGCGGCGGCAGCGCCCGATCGCGTGCGCCGGAGCTGATGCCTGACGTCAGACAGAACCTGGGCAGCTCACTGGTCACAAGACGCGCTCGGTTTCGATCGCTACAACATCGTGAGCGAGAGCGATCTCAGAGCCGGCGTCGATCGACTCGCCGCGTACGTGAAGAAGCTACCGAAGGAAAGGATCGTTGAGCCGCTGAAGAAGGCGGGGAAAGCGAGAGGGTAAAAGTGACACGGAAAAAAGCGGACAATCACGAAATCGTTAGCGTCAGCCTGCCCCCGCTACTGCTACTGAATCGACGTTTTTTCTGATGATCTGGCGGAGGGAGAGGGATTCGAACCCCCGGAACCGTTTCCGGTTCAGTGGTTTTCAAGACCACCGCCATCGACCACTCGGCCATCCCTCCGCGTCGACATCGCGCCTGCATTCGCCCGACTCGTGAACGGTCGCCGCAGCCGACCGCCATGTGTCACTGCAAGTGTAACGAACGGGACGTCGCGGGACCACACCGTCAACGCATTGTAGCGGCTCGCAGGTCCGTCGTCTTTGACATTACGGGCGATGATTTTGGTGGCACCGGGCATGCGACCGTAGCTGGACCTTGAGGTCTGCCTGTGGACTTGTTCCACGGCATCTCCAGAACGGAATTCGACCGCCTATGTTGGGCGAGGGCATACTCCGGGTGGTCGAACGCGCTTTCTCGGCGAACTGATTGCGCCGGACAATCACCTGTCGCGAGGTGATGGCGAAGGACACGCAACACTGTTGAGGGTGTGACGATCGCGGCACGGATCAACCGGCCCGGGCGCATGAAGAGCGCACACAGGCCGGCGACCGCGCGATCGGAGGGACGCAGATTGGGGGACCGATTGAGGATCAGCAGTGCTTCACCAGCACGGATTCCGCCACCACGGAACGCGCGCCGCCGGGACCGGCTAGCCGGGCGACCGTCGCCAGCAGATGCAGAAGAAGGACGGCCAGATCTCGCACCGCGCCACCCTACCAGGATCGCGGCACGCGCGCGAAATGCGCATGGCTTTTAGAATTCGCCGTGCACGGGCGATGATTGAGGCCGCCTGCCGTCGAGTTCCCGGTTGACCGCCTGCGCCACGGTCCGTAGAATCAGTCCGCCTGAATTTCGCCATTCGCCTGGAAGGAGTGTCGCGTGAAAGCCAGCCCCGCCTCAGTCCAACGAGTCTTCACCGCTCTCGCCGTCGCGTCATTTGCCCTCACGCTCAGTGACCATGTCGCCACCCAGGGACGTTCACCACGAGGAACCACGATTGTCAACGGGCATGAGGCCGTTGCCGGCGAAGTGCTGGTCAAGTTTGTGCGCTCGCTCAGCGCCGGCGATCAGCTGCAACTGGTGCAGGATCTCGACGTCGAGGAGCGCGAGGAAGTCGGCGAGAACATTCAGCGGATCCGCTCGCGCGGCCTGGACGTGGAGACGTTGCTCTCAATTCTCCGCGCGCAGGGCACGGCGGCATACGCGGAACCGAACTACATCCTTCACACGACTGCAACGCCGAACGATCCGCAGTTCGGAAACCTCTGGGGACTATTGAACACTGGGCAGACGATCAACGGCAGCCCGGGGGTAACGGGCGCCGACATTCACGCGACCTCCGCGTGGGACCTGACGACGGGCTCGAAGGCGAACGTGGTGACCGTGGTCGATACCGGCATCGACTACTCGCATCCCGACCTGGCGGCGAACGTCTGGAGCGCGCCTGCGCCGTTCTCGGTGACGATCGGCGGCACGACGATCAGTTGCGCCGCCGGCACGCACGGATTCAACGCGATCGCGAACACCTGTGATCCGAAAGATGACAACAATCATGGAACGCACGTATCGGGAACGATTGGCGGGGCCGGAAACAACGGCATAGGCGTGGCGGGCGTGAACTGGACCGCCAGCATCATGGGCAGCAAGTTCCTCGATGCGACCGGCAGCGGATCATTGGCCAACGCGATCAAGGCGATCGAGTTCGCGATTCAGGCGAAGAACGCGTTCGCCTCGACCGCGGGTGCGAACGTGCGGGTGCTGTCCAATAGCTGGGGCGGCGGTGGCTTCTCGCAGGGGCTCCTTGACGAGATCAACAAGGCGAACACGAACAACATGCTGTTCGTGGCCGCGGCCGGCAATAGCGCCTCCAACAACGATGTCGTTCCGAGCTACCCGGCCAGCTACAACGCGCCGAACGTCATCGCCGTCGCCGCAAGCAACAACCAGGACCAGCTGGCGTCATTTTCGAATTTCGGCTCCACCGTCGCGCTGGCGGCGCCGGGCGTCGACGTGTTGTCGACGACGATCAACAACACCTATCAGTTCTTCAGCGGCACCTCGATGGCGACGCCGCATGTATCCGGCGCCGCCGCGTTGATTCTGTCGAAATGCAGCCTCGACACGGCCGGAGTGAAGGCCGCGATCATCAACAACGTGGATGTCGTCGGCGCGCTGACCGGGCGGGTCGCCACTAACGGACGCCTGAATGTCGACAAGGCGCTCCGGGCGTGCGCGGCTCCCGCGACCCCGGGCTTTACGCTGGCCGCGTCCCCGGCGTCCCAGAGCGTCACTCAGGGTGCGAGTACCTCGTACACCGTCACCGTTACGCCCTCCGGCGGATTCACTGGTACGGTGACATTCAGCGCCGGCGGATTGCCCACGGGCGCCGCCGCGACGTTCAATCCGTCATCAGTCACCGGCGCCGGTACGGCGACCATGACGGTGACGACGGTAGCCACCACGCCGACCGGTACGTTCCCGCTGACGATCACCGCGACGAGTGGTGGCCTGCAGCGAATGGCCTCCGTCTCGCTGACGGTGAACGCCGCGCCGACGGATTTCTCCCTCTCCCCAACCCCCGCTTCTCGCGCGATCACTCAGGGTGCGAGTACCACGTACACCGTCACCGTTACGCCGTCCGGCGGATTCACCGGTACGGTGACATTCAGCGCCGGCGGATTGCCCACGGGCGCCGCCGCGACGTTCAATCCGTCATCAGTCACCGGCGCCGGTACGTCGACCATGACGGTGACGACGGTAGCCACCACGCCGACCGGTACCTTTCCGTTGTCGATCACCGGCACAAGTGGCAGCCTGACCCACTCCACATCCGTGTCGCTGACCGTCAATGCACCCGTAGCGGCCGACTTCTCGGTGTCGGCCACGCCGTCCTCGACGACGGTGTCACGCGGCGATCCAGCGAGCTACACGGTGACGGTGACTCCGTCGGGCGGATTCTCCGGCGCGGTCGCATTCAGCGTGAGCGGACTGCCCGCGGACACCAGTGCGAGCTTTTCGCCGTCGGCCGTGACCACGTCAGGGGCGTCGACGATGACAGTGTCAACGAGCGACCCGTCGCCGTTCGGGACGTTCCCGCTCACGATCACCGCCAGTGGCGGAGGTCGCCAACACAGCGTGGTCGTCATGCTCACCATTGTGGACTGATCGCCGCCGCAACGAGGCGACCGTCGAGCGAGTTCGACATGCGGCTCGCCATGTTACCGGCATCCGGCGGCGAACCAGCCCACGCGTCGAATCCAGCCGTACTCGGACCGGATGATGATCGGGCCGTTTGCGACCGGCGATATAGCAACGCACAGGACAGGGTGAAATGGGCAGAGTGAGGCTGTGGACCGCGACCCGAGTAGGTCGCGGTCCAGGCTCGTTGTCCTAGTGTCCTATCAACGGCGGGTGCGCCGCCAACTCTCGTCGATCAGTGACACCTACTGACGATTCTTACCCGTATTGTCCCATTGCTCGATCGAGCCACCGTTCACGCCGCGCGATCGTAATAGTTGAGCAAACCGCCCAAGGCAGGCCTTTGCGACCTTGCGGAGGCACGCCGTCGCCTTGCTGGACCGAAACGCTCCTTCGAGATCGATCAGGCGGGTCTCGTCCTGAAGGAACGCGGCCATGATGCCGCGCCAGACCATCCGGTCCACGGTCTCCGTCGGGCCGTCAGTCCGGGGCATCGGGCAAGAACTCATCGATGACGCGGATGGGGAGGCGAATCTCCCCCTCGAGCGCCTGTTTGTGGGGCGCCTCGGTCCCAGTAATCCGCGCTTCGAGGCGAATGCCGTCGTACACCTTGTCGAGAAAGGCCGGATTCCCGCTCTGCGCCTTCACTTCGTTCGCTTCCACTGTGCCGGCGGCGGTCCCGCCCGAGCGACGCGTGGTCTTCGCGGCCGGCTTACACGACTCTTCCCAGGCGCGCCACGCTTCCCGCCGCGCCCGCCGAATCTCGCCAATCTGCCGGGCCTTCACACTCTGCGCCTTGCCATCGGTCTCGGCGGTAATGCGTCGCTCGAC
>JAYVYV010000500.1:0-18819 GCA_043783985.1 Acidobacteriota bacterium
CCGCCGCGCATGACGCGCTTCACGTCGCGCGTGTTGCGGATGTCGATCAGCGGATCGCCGCCAAGAAACGTCAGATCCGCGCGCTTGCCGGGCTCGATCGTCCCGATTTCGTTGCCCAGGCCGAGCGCCTGGGCCGCATTCACCGTCGCGGTCTGCAGCGCCTGAAACGGCGTGAGGCCCGCGTGCACGTACGACTCGAGCTCGACGTGCAGGCCCAGCCCGTAAGCCACGATGGGCGAGTCGGTGCCGGCGACGAGCGTCCCGCCCCCGGCGACAATCGCCTTCAGCGTCGCTTCGTACGGCGCAATCGCCTGATCGCGCGAGACGTCCGGCCGCGTCGCCGCCATCTCGGAGAGCTGCGCGACGACGGGGAGCGGAAACAGCGCGAGACGCGGATCGAAGAGCAGCGTGCGGTCGCCGGCTTCGCGCGCGAGGAACGCGCCCATGATGCCAATGGTCGGCGTCAGCGTGACGCCGGACTTCGCGATCAGATCGATCACGTCCCGGTACGCGCGCCCTCCAGGGCTCTGCTTCGTCGAGTACCCGCGGCGGCTCGTCCCGCTCAGGTGTTCGATGCCGTCGATCCCGTAGGCGACCGCCGGGTACAGCTCGTGCGACGTGACCGGCTTGTTCTGCCCGTGCGCGAAGTCGATGATGCGCTTCTGAAAGCGATCCGGCAGCCGCACGTAGGTCTTGAAGGAATCGACGCCCAGCGCCGAGGCGCGATCGAGCTCGCGATCGAGCTGCTCCTCCGACGTGACCGACACGCCGCCAGGATAGTACACGCGCGATCCGTCGAACGGATCGCCGGCGAGGAACACGCGCGGACCCGGGCGGCGCCCGGCGTCGAAGGCCTCGCGCTGCTCGAGCCCCGCATACGGGTTGATCGAGGGAATCCGGAGGCTGGTGATCCCGTACGCCAGCCACACGCGCCCGAAATTCTCCCCGTAGCCGTCGTCGAGATGCGCGTGCATGTCGATCAGCCCCGGCATCACGAGCTCGTTCGACGCGTCGACGACCGCGCCGGTGTGCAAGTCGTCGCGATGCTCCTCGATGCTGCGGATGATGCCCGATTCGATGACGATGTCGGCCCGACCGCGCACCGCTTCGAGCACCCCGTCGAGCACGCGCCCCGCATGCACGACGATGCGCGCGGGCGTGGCCCCAGCGCGCCAGACCAAGTCGAGCGGGATCCGGCCGGGCAGGCTGCCGTCGGCGACGATGCGCCGCAGTCCGCCCGGCGTCTGGTAGACGATGTGCTTCGAATCGCCTTCCCAACTCGGCGACTCCGGCTGATCGTTGGCCACAATCTGCGGCGGCCCGGTGGCGCCGCCCCGGTCGTCCACCGGAACAATCCACAACGCGCCCTCGCTGACGAACGCCATGCGGAAGCCGTCGGGCGACCACACCGGACCGGTGTCCTGCCGGTTGCCGGCCGAGTGCTCGGGGAACACGACGGACGAGGACGCGCTCGTCGTGTTCGACGAGTACACCAGAATCTGGTTGAGCCCTTCCCGGTAGCGCCCGGAGTACGAGAGGAGGCTCCCGACTGCGATCGAGCTGCTGTCGGCCGACCACGTCGGCCGTCCCAATTCGCCCGGGGTCGACGACGCGAAGGCGAAGTGATGGTCGTCGCGCCGCAGATCGACCGTGGCCAGCGTGCGGTGATCGAGCAGGAAGGCGAGATGGTTGCCGTCGGGCGACCAGGCCGGACCCGACACCGCGCCGTGCTCCGCGGTGAGCCGGGTGTCTCCATTGGTGTGGAGATCGCGCACCCACAACTCCATGTGGCCGCCGCGGTCGCTCGCGAACGCGAGCCGCGCGCTATCGGGCGACCACGCCGGATCGATCTCCATGGCCGCATCGTTCGTAACTTGCACGGGCGGTCCGCCGGCGGGCAGGACCCAGAGATCGCCCATCGCCGTGAACGCGATCGCTCGGCCGTCCGGCGACACGACGGGGCTGACGACGCCGGCGACTTTCTGCGGCGCCGCCGGTTCCAGCGCGCGGTGGGCGATCGTGTAGCTCGTCCGTTGCAGCGACACCTTGGCCGTGAACGGCACGACCTGGCTGCCGCTTGCGTCCGGCAGGGACTGACCTCCGTCTCGCCTGGCCGACCCTGCGAGCCCGTGTCGCCAGATACGCCCGCCGGCGGTATAGAGGATCTCGTCCGGCGAGAGCCATTGCGGCTTGAAGGGGAATACGTCCCGCCCCGCGCTGATCGCGTAGTCGCCGCCGCGGGCAGGGACGAAGAGGGTGCCGCCGGCGACGTAGGCGAGCAGATCTCCCGCCGTGTTCCACGCCGCCGCCATCGGCATGGCCGTCGAGGACGTCCTCTTGACGAGCCGTTCACGTCCGTCGGCGTCTACTGCCCACAATCCTGGCGACCCCTCGCGCCCGGAGGCGCGCTCGCCGGCATCGCTCGAGACAAACGTGATGTCCTGATCGTGGGGCGACCAGGTCGGCATCCATCCGTCGCGCGTGCTGACCCGCCGCACGTCCCCGGTCGCGACGCGCACCTCCCAGATGGTCGTCGTGCCGCCGTAGCGATCCGAGGAGAACGCGATGCGAGAACCGTCGTGCGACCACGCGGGCTCGCGATCGTCGAACTGACCGCTGGTGACCGCCTTCGCGACGCTCCCTTCGCGCGGGATCACAAAGATGTGCCACGTCCCATCGTCGTACCCCTGAAAGGCGAGCGATCGGCCGTCAGGGGACCAGACCGGCTGGCGCGCCTCGAGGAGATCGGTCGTGATGCGCCTGGCCTCGCCGCCGCCGAAGGGCAGAATCCAGATGCTGCCGAGCAGGTCGATCGCGATCGAGCGGCGATCGGGCGAAGCCGCCGCGGCCATCGACGTGCCTTGCGTGATAGTGACCTCGACCTGGCGAGTGGTGGCGAGGTCTTGCGCCGGGGCGGCCCCCCGAGTCCGCGCGGCGAGCACGGCGGCAGCGGCGACGGCCGCCGCGAGGCGTGCCGTCATGGGCCGCCGCCGACGCGACGCGCCGATTCTACGGCGCGCGCTGCGTAATCAGGATCGCCGTGCCGGTGATGGTCAGCGTGGCGGTCCGCTCGACCCCGGTATTGGCCGCGACCGCAAACTGGACGGTGCCGTTTCCGGAGCCGGATGCGCCCTGGCTGACGGTCAGGAACGCGGCGCTGCTCACGGCCGTCCACGTGCAGCCCGCGTTCGCGGTCACCGAGATGGACGCGGATCCGCCGGCGGCCGCAAACGTCGTCGTGGTCACGCCGGTGATGATCTGGCAGGAGCTCGGAGAGGTCGAACTGCTGGTCGACGAACCGCACGCGGTGGTGGCCAGCAAAAGCGCCACGGACAAGATGAGCTGGAATCGGGTCATGCACACTCCCTGGAGCGATGCGAGCTGCTCCGAGAGAAAGCCTGTTGCATGATCGGGGCCGCGTCATTTCCCCTTCGTACGCGCTGTCTTTTTTCTGGACGCTGATGCCGTCGTCGCGGCCGTCGTTGTCCTTGTGACCGTTGTGTCCTTGGCTCGAGCGGAGCGGCCGGCTTTGATGGCCGCCGCGCGCGCGATGATCCGCTCGAACATCTTGCCGGTGTCGCCGCCCTTGGCCGGCCGGTTCGTGTGCCAGATGGCGGGGTTGTCTTGCGCGAGGATGTCCTCGAAATCGCCGTCGCTCTTCACGCTGCGGGGCGCGAACCCGGCGATGTCGACATCGCCGGCCCAGTCGTCGCGGTGCTTGATCAGCAGCCAGCTGCCTTCGGTGCCGTCTCGCGCGCCGGCGAAGCGGCCGCTGGTCTTGACGAGGACCCACGACCCTTTGAGCTTGTAGCCGTTCAGCGTGAACTTCAGATCCCCCTTCTTCAGCGCCGCATCCACATCGTCCTGCTCCGGCGTCCAGGTGCCCGTGTCCCAGAGCATCACGATGCCGGCGCCATAGCCCTCGGGGATGACGCCTTCGAACTCGCCGTACGCGAACGGGTGATCCTCGACGTGCATGGCGAGCCGCTTGGTTTTCGGATCCAGCGACGGCCCCTTCGGCACCGCCCACGACAGCAGCACGCCGTTGTGCTCGAGGCGCAGGTCGTAATGGAGGTGGCTCGCCAGATGTTTCTGCACGCAGAAAAAACGCTCGGCGCGCTTCGGCGCAACCGTGCCTTCGGGCTCCGGCGTCTTCTTGAAGTCGCGCTTGCGTTTGTACTCTTCGAGAGCCATCAGTTGACATCACCCATGAGACGCTTGATCGGCGGCGTGAGCGCGAACATCACGAGCCCGGCGGTGATCCCGACGGCGCCGATTGCGCCGAACAGGCGGGGGAGCGGCATCGATCCGTACAGCGACGCGAGGCGCCCGCCGATGAAGTTGCCGACCGAAATCGCGAGATAGAACACCCCCATCATCAGGCCGACGACGCGCTTGGGCGCGAGCTTCGACGTCGCGCTCAGGCCGACCGGGCTGAGCGACAGCTCGCCCCACGTGTGCAGCAGGTACGTGACGACCAGCCACCACGGCGAGACCTTGACGCCATCGGCCGACAACTGCGCGGCGACGACGAGGATGGCAAAGCCGCTGCCCACGAACAGCAGCCCGAGGCCGAACTTCGCCGGGCTCGACGGGTCGCGCCTGCCGAGGCGCATCCACACCCAGGCGAACACCGGCGCGAAAGCGATGATGAAGAGCGGCTGCAGCGACTGGTAATAGCTGCTCGGGAAGGTCCAGCCGAACAGCGACGTCCGCGTGTTGCGGTCGCCGAACAGGTTCAGCGTCGAGCCGGCCTGCTCGAATTCGGACCAGAAGATTACCGAGGCGACAAACAGCGCGGCGATCGCGTACAGGCGCCGGCGCTCGGCCGGCGTCCAGTCGGCCGCGAAGAACAGCCACGCGAAGAAGAGGACGACGATGGCGAGCAGGACGTAGCCGGCCGCGTCGGCGACCTGCGCGGCGGTGATCGGCAGCGCCCCCGAATAGATGCCGAACGCGAAGGCGATGACGACGACCAGCGCGGCGCCGCCGCCCATCGTCGCGCGGGTCATGAGCGCCGCGGCGGCGGAGGGCGATTCGGCCGGCGCCGGGTACAGCCCCGCGTCGCCGAGGTATTTCGCGCCGGCCAGATACTGCACGATGCCCAGCACCATGCCGACGCCGGCGGCGCCGAAGCCGATGTGCCAGCTGATCCGCTGTCCGAGGTAGCCGCAGATCAGCGGCGCGATGAACGCGCCGAGGTTGATCCCCATGTAATAGATGGAAAAGCCGGCGTCGCGGCGGGCGTCCTGCGGTCCGTACAACGCGCCGACGATCACCGCGGCGTTGCCTTTGAGCAGGCCGGTGCCGACGACGATGAGGGCGAGGCCGATGTAGAAGGTCGTCAGCGACGGGAAGGCCATGCTGAAATGGCCGCACGCGATGATGATGCCGCCATAGAGTACCGCGCGGCGTTGGCCAATCAGGCGATCCGCGATCCAGCCGCCCGGCAGGCTGGTCATGTAGACCATCGACGTGTAGAGGCCGTACACCGCGCCCGCCACGCCGGTCTCGAACCCGAGGCCCCCGGCGGCGGCCGGGGCCGTCATGAAAAGGATGAGCAGCGCGCGCATGCCGTAGTAGCTGAAGCGCTCCCACATCTCGGTGAAGAAGAGCACGGAGAGACCGCGCGGGTGACCGAAGAACGCGTGATCGTAGGGGCGCGCGTCCGCGGCAGCTGGCATGGTCCACGAAGAATACAATGATTGTGTCGACATGCGCAGCGCCCTTCTGATCAGCACCTACGAGATGGGACGGCAGCCGTTCGGGCTGGCGTCGGCCGCGGCGTGGCTGCGCGCCGCGGGGTGGACCGTCGCGACCGTGGATGCTGCGAAGGAGACGCTGCGGCTCGAGAGCCTGTCGGGTCCCGACCTGATCGCCTTTCATCTGCCGATGCACACGGCGACGCGTCTGGCCGGCCCGGTGATCGCCGCGGCGCGCCGGGTGAACCCGCAGGCGCGCATCGGCGCGTTCGGGCTGTACGCGCCGCTGAACGACGCCTGGCTGCGCGGCCTCGGCGTCGACGCGATTTTCGGGGGAGAGTTCGAAGAAGATCTCGCGGCCTGGGCTGGCGACGACGGAAAGCAACCGCGGAGCTCGCAGAGCACGCAGAGCCAAAACTTCTCGGCGGGCTCCGCGATCTCGGCGGTTTCTTCCGGTACGTCGCTCCCCCGGATCCATTTCCTCGTCCCCGATCGCCGCGGGCTGCCGCCGCTGTCCAGCTACGCGACGCTGCAGATGCCGGACGGCTCGAGGCGGACGGTCGGCTACACGGAAGCCAGCCGCGGATGCCGGCATCGGTGCCGGCACTGTCCGGTCGTGCCCATCTACGAGGGGCAGTTCCGCGTCGTGCAGGCCGACGTCGTGCTGGCCGACGTGGCGGCGCAGGTGGCGGCCGGCGCCGGACACATCACCTTCGGCGATCCCGACTTCTTCAACGGCCCGACGCATGCCATGCGGATCGTCTCAGCGCTGCACGCGGCGCATCCCGAGGTCAGCTACGACGTCACGATCAAGGTCGAACATCTGCTGCAGCACCGCGCCCTGGTGGCGCGCCTCGCGGCGACCGGCTGCGCGTTCGTGACGAGCGCCGTCGAATCGATGGACGACGAGGTGCTGGCGCTGTTCGAGAAGGGGCACACGCGCGCAGACGTCCTGGCCGCGGTCGCGCTCTGCCGCGCGGCGGGCCTCACACTCGTGCCGACCTTTGTCGCATTCCACCCGTGGCTCACGTTGACCTCCTACTGCGATCTGCTCGATACGATCCACGAGCTCGGCCTCGTCGATCACGTGTCGCCGGTTCAGCTCGCGATCCGCCTGCTGGTGCCGCAGGGCTCGCGCCTGCTGGACATCGCCCAGATGCGCGCGCACCTGGGCGCCTTCGACCCGGAGACGCTGGCCTATCGGTGGACGCATTCCGATCCGCGCATCGACCAGCTGCAGCGCGATGTCATGGCGCTGGTCGGCATCCGGCTGACAGCGGACCGTCGTCAGCTGTTCGACGAGGTCCGCGTCCTTGCGTACCGGCGGGCCGGCCTGACGTGTCCGCCCGATACCCGCCCGGCGCGCGCCCGCGCCACCGTGCCGTACCTCAACGAGCCCTGGTACTGTTGAGCGGAGCCGAACGCAGAGCAGTTGGCTCTGTTGTAACGTTCGGCGTTCGGCGTTCGGCGTTCAGGAACGACGAACCGAACGACGAACCACGAACGACGAACGACGAACGATTTATGTCGCGTGTTCTGCTGTTAGCGACGACGACCGGCTACCAGACGCGGGCGTTTGGTGACGCCGCTGCGCGGCTGGGGGTGGAGCTGGTCTTCGCGACCGATCGCTGCCACCTGATCGAGGATCCGTGGCAGGACCACGCGATCCCGATCCGCTTCCACGACGAGGACGGATCGGTCGCCGCGATCCTGGAGTCGGCGGCGGCGCGCCCGCTCCACGGTCTGCTCGTCGTTGGCGACCGCCCGACCGTGATCGGCGCCCGCGTGGCGGAGCGTCTCGGCCTTCCGTGGCATCCGCCCGAAGGCGCCGCGGCGGCGCGACATAAACAGATCACCCGCGAGCGCCTGCGTGACGCCGGATTGCCGGTCCCCTGGTTCTTCGCCGTCGCGCTCGATGCGGACCGCGTCGGGACGGACCCGCGTGTCCACCCAGAGCCGACACCGGCGTCGGCCCCTCCCTTTGAGGCCGTTTCCTATCCGTGCGTGCTGAAGCCCGTCGCGTTGTCGGGGAGCCGCGGCGTGATGCGCGCCGACGATCCCGACGCCCTCGCCGTGGCCGTCGCGCGGCTGCAGGCGCTGATGCGACAGCCCGACGTGCGCGCCGAGCGGAACGAGTCGCATGCGACGGCGCTCGTCGAAGGGTTCATCCCGGGCCGTGAGTACGCGGTCGAGGGGGTGATGCAGCACGGGAGGCTGCACGTGCTGGCGATCTTCGACAAGCCGGATCCGCTGAACGGCCCTGTCTTCGAAGAGACGATCTACCTGACACCTTCATCCGCCACGGACGAGACGCAACGCGCCATCGTCGACGGCGTCACCCGCGCGGCGCGCGCGCTGGGGCTGCACCACGGCCCGATCCACGCCGAGTGCCGGGTGAACCCTCGAGGTGTGTTCGTGCTCGAAGTCGCCGCCCGCCCGATCGGGGGCTTGTGCGCCCGCGCCCTGCGCTTCGATCCCGCAATCTCATCCGCAACCCGCAATCCGGAATCCACGATATCGCTCGAAGAGCTCCTGCTGAGGCACGCCCTGGGCGAAGCCGTGGCGTGTGAGCGTGAGCGGTCCGCGAGCGGCGTCATGATGATTCCGATTCCGCGGCGCGGCATCCTGCGACGGGTGGACGGGAGCGACGCCGCCCGTGGGGTCGCCGGCGTCGACGAGATCCACATCACGGCCAAGCCGGATCAACTGCTGGTGCCCTTACCGGAAGGCGCGAGCTATCTGGGGTTCATCTTCGCGCGCGCCGCGGGTGCGGACGGCGTCGAACAGGCGTTGCGCGAGGCGCACGCGCGGCTGTCGTTCGTCATTGCCCCGGAATTCCCGCTGCTCACGCGCGGGTAAATACACTACAATCTTTTTCATGGCTGATTCCTGCGGACCCGCTGCCTCGCCGGCGTCTGGCGCATCGCCCAACACCAGCGGCCGCACGGTCATGTGCGTGAAGTTCCAGAAGGAGCTCCCCGGCCTGGATACCGTTCCCTGGCCAGGCGATCTCGGCCAGCGCATCTTCGACACCGTGTCGAAGGACGCCTGGAAGCTCTGGGAAGAGCGCATGAAAATGATCCTCAACGAGTACCGGCTGATGCCCTGGCAGAAGGAAGCGCAGGATCTCGTCGCGAAGCACATGGAAGACTTTTTCTTCGGCGACGGCGCCGCGCTGCCTCCTGGCTACGTCCCGCAGCAAGCCAAGTAACCACGCCTCCCGCAGTCATTCGCTACTTCTACAAGCCCTTCTGTAGCAAACCGCTGCAACAGCCCGCGGCACGTCTTTCGGCGGGTGCCGCGTAAACTCCCAGAAAACAAGGTATTTACCCTCCTGTCGTCTTCCGGGCAGTGGGCACAGACTTTGATAAACGTTCAGGTGCGATGAGAATCCCCGGGAACGAGGTCAATCGGGAGTACGGGCTCAATCCCACTCCCGGCGGACCTGACGATCCAGGCCAGGACTCGGACGAGGCACCCGAAACGCCGCTCGACGAGCCGCAACCGCCGCGGGTGCAGGATCCCCCACCGCAACCGGAACAGAAAGGTCCATACGTCGTTCGTTCACAGGGCTAATACACGGAGGGCTGAGCGGTGATTACAACAGAGCGCAAAGAACGTCGAGGGTTCGCGTCGATGTCGGCCGAAAAGCAGCGCGAGATCGCCAGCAAGGGCGGGCGGGCGGCGCATGAAAAAGGCACGGCCCACGAGTGGACCGCGGACGAAGCCCGCAACGCCGGCCGCAAGGGTGGTCAGGTCAGTCGCGGCGGACGTGGCCGTCTCATCGTCCCCGCCGACGCACTGCCAGTAGCAGAGACGAGCGTCGACGCTGCGACGGATAACCGTGCGGACTGATCGGTTCGAGCGAGCGAACGTCGTGGAGGCGAACATCGACGGCAGAACGCGGGGCCGCGATCTGGGTGTTGAGGCTCGCCACCGCGGCGAGCGCCCGCGCGCAGAACGTGGCTTCCGCGATATCCACGGCAGAGAGTTCACCCACCACCCCGACTTCGTCCTCCTCGCCCGTCACGACGGACGGAACGCGACCGGCGACGACGACATTCAACCGCGGCACTGGGCGGTGGAATGTGGCGACCGCCGAGGTCCTGGCTAAGGGTTACTACTCGCGGTCGTCAACCTGCGTTAACAACGGCGCACGAGGCTGGGGACTGGGCTGGGGCTGGAAACAGCCCGCGGCTCCCTGCCCCAACCCTCCAGCGCCAAGGACCCTCCCATGCGTTTCATCCATCTTTTCCTGATCGGCTACTTCGTTCTCGTCGTCGGCGCGGTGCTGGCCTTGTGGAAGGCGGGCGTTCTCGCACACGTGAGCGGCGTCTGGGTGGCGATCGGCATCCTCATCGCCGTGGGAGTAGGCATCATGCTCGCGGTGTCGTCGGGGAAGCCCGAAATCACGCGGGATTAAGCGCCGCCGCCGGATGCCGGCTGGCACGCGTTATGGTTCTCGTAGTGCCTGCCATGCGCCTTCCGATCGCCGCGTTCGTGCTTGGTGTGCTTGCGTGCTCCGCCGCCTGCAAGGAAGGCGGAACCGTCAAGGTTCACAGCCTCTCTTTCACGGGTGTCAAGGCGGTTGACGAGAGCCGTCTGAAAGACGCGCTCGCGACCCGCCAGAGCTCGAAAATCCCCTGGGGCAGGAAATACTTCTTCGACCGCACGCGTTTCGACGCGGACCTGAAGCGGATGCAGGCGTTCTACGCCGACCGCGGGTTCCCCGACGCGCGCGTGACCGGCTTCGACGTGAAACTGAACGACACGCAGGATCAGGTCGATCTCAGCGTCACCATCGCGGAAGGGGCGCCGGTGCTCGTGCAGGCGATCGACTTCTCCGGCTTCGACGGCATCCCGCCGGCGCATCTGGCCGATCTGAAGAACCGCATTCCGCTCAAGGTCGGACAGCCGCGCGACCGGCAGCTCGTGGTCAGCGCCCGCGAGATGGCGGTGAACGAGCTGAAGGATCACGGGTTTCCGTACGGCAAAGTCGCCACCGGCGAAGACGATGGACGCGACGGCAAGCAGGCGGCGCTGACATTCACGGCCGAACCGGGGACGCTGGCGCACTTCGGGACGGTGGAAGTGGTCGGCAACAAGAGCGTGGACGAGCACATCATCCGCCGCGAGCTGACGTTCAAGCCGGGCGATCTGTTCCAGCGCAGCGTGGTGCAGGACTCCCAGCGGCGCCTGTACGGGCTCGAGCTGTTCCAGTTCGCGAACGTCGAGCCCCTCAATCAGGAGCAGCAGCCCGAAGAAGTCCCGGTCCGGGTGACGGTGGCGGAGGGCAATCATCAGCGGATGAACTTCGGCGTCGGGTACGGCACCGAGGAGAAGGCGCGGGTGGACGCCGAGTACCACCACGTCAACTTCCTGGGCGGCGCGCGATCGGCCGGCGCCCACGTCCGCTGGTCATCGCTCGATCGCGGCGCACGCCTCGACCTCAACCAGCCGTACTTCTTCCGGCCGCATTTCTCGCTCGGCGCCGAAGCGCAGCAGTGGTACACCTACACTCCCGCGTACCGCTCGGTCGTGAGCGGCGCGAAGCTGACGGTGACGCACCGCGCGAACGAGCGCACGTCCTGGGCGACGTCGGTCACGAGCGAGCACGACACCAGCGCGATCGCAACCGAGGTGCTCAACGATCCCAAGCTGCGCGCCACCCTCATTTCGCTGGGCCTCGATCCGACGAGCCTCGAGCAGAACGGGACGCTCAACGCGCTCGGGTTCGACATGCAGCACTCGACGGCCGACAACATCCTGAATGCGCACCACGGGTTCCAGATTGCCGTGCACGCGGAGGAAGCGGGACGTCTCGTGCCGGGCAGCTTCAGCTACTACGCGGCGTCGGCCGACGGGCGACACTACCTGTCCTTCAGCGATACGCTCGTGCTCGCCAGCCGGCTGCAGGCCGGCAACATTCGCCCGGTCGGCAACGAGCCGCGCAACGTGCCGTTTTCGAAGAAGTACTTCCTGGGCGGCGCCACGAGCCTCCGCGGATGGGGACGCTACGAAGTGAGCCCGCTCGCCTCGGGTCTGCCGATCGGCGGCAACAGCATGATCGCGTTCAGCGAGGAGCTGCGCGCCACGCTGCGCGGCAACTTCGGCGGCGTGCTGTTCCTGGATGCCGGGAACGTGTGGGCCGACTCGTTCGGCTTCAACCTCGGCGATCTGCGATATGCCGTCGGACCGGGGCTGCGGTATCAGACACCGGTCGGTCCCATCCGCTTCGATTTCGGCTACCAGTTGAACCCCACCCCGAATCTGTTCGTGAACGGCAGCCCGCAGAAGCGGCGCTTCCGGCTGCACTTCAGCATCGGGCAGGCGTTTTAGGGTTCACGGGTCAAGGGTTGCGGGGTTCATGCAGATCGTGAAGCGGGGCACACAGGTCCTGATCGTCGTGCTCACGCTGCTGATCGGGGCGACGTCGGCCGCCATCATCGTGTCGCAGACGGCCTGGTTCAAGAACTGGCTGCGCGGCTACATCGTCCGCGAAGCCCACCAGTATCTGAACGGCACGCTGTCCATCGAACGCCTCGGAGGGAATCTCCTGTTCGGCATCGAGATGGAGAACGTCGGGGTCTCGATGGACGGCAGCCAGGTGGTGGCCGTCAAGGATCTCGGCCTCAACTACAACCTGTTTCAGCTCCTGACCAGGGGGCTCTCGATCGACAGCCTTCGGCTCGACAAACCGGTCGTCTATCTGCGCCGAGAGGGCGACACCTGGTCGCTCAGCCGCCTGGTCAAGAAACAGGAGACCGAGGCCAACCGCCGCGGCCCGGACAAGCCGATCGCCATCGACACGATCGGCATCACCGACGGATCGATCGTCGTCCAGTCGCCGGTGGACATTCCGGGCGTCGACGTGCCCAAGCGCTTCGATCATCTCGACGCGAAGCTGTCGTTCAAGTACGAGCCGGTGCGGTACTCGATCGTGATCACACACATGTCCTTCCGCGCCTCCGAACCGGCGCTGGCGCTCAACGCGCTGTCGGGCGGCATCGCGGTCAAGGACGACACGGTGTTCGTCGAGAAGCTGGCGCTGCGCACAGCGGAGACCTCGCTGTCCATCGACGGCGCGGTGCAGCACTACCTGACCCAGCCGATCCTCAACCTGCAGATCAGCTCCGACAAGCTGTCGGTACCTGAAATCGCCCGGCTGATGCCGGCGCTCGCGGGCATCCGCCTTCAGCCGTCGTTCAACGTGAAGGCGGAAGGGCCGTTCGATCACCTCGGCGTCGAGATGAACGTGCAGTCGTCGGCGGGGGTGGTGAGCGGCACGCTGATCGCCGATCTGCGAACGCCGGGGCAATCGGTCAAGGGCGATCTGTCGGTCCGCCATCTCGACCTTTCCACGCTGATGAACGATCCGGCACGCAAGAGCGACATCACCGCCAACGCGCGCGTGGATCTGCACGGCGAGGCGCTGTCGAACGTCGACGCGCTGCACGGCACCGTGTCGTTCGACGCGCCGCGTCTCGTGGCCGCGGGGTACGTCGCCGAGCGCGTCCACGCGAACGCCCGGATCGACGGGCGGCAGATCGGCCTCGACGGGAACGCGGCGGCGTACGGCGCGGCCGCCACCGTCGCCGGCCACGTCACGCTCCCGGATCCCGCCCGGACGGGGCGCGCGATCGCCTACGACCTCCACGGCCAGGCGCGGCACGTGAATCTGCGTCAGCTGCCGCGACAGCTCCAAGTCCCTCCGGCCGCGACCGACATCAACGCGGCGTATCACGCCGCCGGATCGGTCGCGTTGGACTCGAGCCGGACCCGACCCGGACCCGCCGTCAAGGCCAGGAGCGCTGTCGTGTCCGCCGCGAGCCGGACGTCCGTGGATCTCCGCTTTCAGCCGTCGACGATCGCGGGGACACGCGTGGCGGCCGGCAGCACGGCCGGCGTCACGGTCAACGGCGCGGACGTCGCGTACCGCGCCGACGCGACGGTCGCGGACCTCGATCTGCAGCGGATCGGGGAGCAGTTTCGCGTGCGGGCGCTGGCCGCCGACCGCTACAAGAGCTCGATCAACGGCCACATCGCCGCCGACGGGCGCGGGACCACGGCCGAGACCGTGGATCTGACCGCGAGCGGCGCGCTGACCGATTCGTCGATCCTCGGCGGCACGATTCCGCAGCTCGATTTCAACACCGCCATCGCGCGCGATACGGCGCACGTCAAGGCGGTCGGGAGCTTCGCCGGTTTCGACCCGGCGGTGTTGACTGGGAGACAGGAGACGAAGGGTCGTGTTACCGGCACGCTCGACGTCGACGCCACCGTCGCCCATATGTCGGCCGGCGTGACGCCAGACAGTCTGCAGGCCGACGGAAAGGTGACGCTGCAGCCGTCGACGATCGGCGGCATCGAGGTCTCGCGCGGCTCGCTGGACGGCGCGTATCACGACGCCGTCGGCGACATCCGTGCGCTCGACATCACCGGCCGCGACGTCAACGTGCAGGCGACCGGCACGCTGGCGCTGAACGACACCGGCCAGTCCAACCTGAAGGTCCATGCCGACTCGTCAAACCTCGAGGAGATCGGCAAGCTGATCGATCAGCCGATTACCGGCATCGGCACGATCGACGCGACGGTGACCGGAAACAAGCATGTGCTGAAGGCGGCCGGGAACGTGATCGGCGATGGCGTGAAGTACGGCGGAAACGGCGCCCTCACCCTCTCGAGCCACGTCACCGCGGTGGTGCCGGAGCTCACCATCGCCGACGCGAACGTCGTCGCCGATACGCACGCCACCTTCGTGACCATTGCCGGGCAGGACATCAACGAGCTCGACGCCAAGACGACGTATCAGGACAAGCAACTGGAGTTCAACGCCACGGCCAAGCAGCCCCAGCGCTCGCTTGGCGCGGCCGGTTCGCTCGTGCTTCACGCCGACCATCAGGAGGTCCATCTGCAGCAGCTGGCGTTGCAGACGCAGGGGCAGACCTGGCAGCTTGCGCCCGGATCGCAGGCGACGGTCAACTACGCCCACGATGCGTTCGCCGTGAAGAACCTCATGCTCGCCAACGGCGCCCAGCAAGTCACTGCCGACGGCACGTTCGGGCGGCCCGGCGACGCCCTGAGGGTGACGCTCACCGGCGTCGATCTCGCGACCGTCGACGCGCTGCTGCTGCGCCCGCCGCAGCTGACGGGTACGCTCAACGCCTCGGGCACGGTCAGCGGGACGACGGCCGCTCCCGACGTGAAGGCCGATTTCCGCGTCGAGAAGGGCGGCTTCCAGCAGTACCGCTACGATTCCTTCGGCGGCACGGTGCACTATGCCGGCTCCGGCCTCACGCTCGACACGAAGCTCCAGCAGAACCCCACGACCTACCTGACGGCGAGGGGCTATGTGCCGCTCGCGCTGTTCAAGGGCCCGGCGGCGGCCGCCGATCGCGCGGCGGCGCACGGCGCGCCGGTGGGCGACGGCGACCGGATCGATCTGCACGTCGAGAGCACGCCGATCGACCTCGGCCTGATCCAGGGGTTCACGACGACGCTGAGCAAGGTCACCGGGGCGCTGCAGGCCAAGATCGACGTGACCGGTTCGGCGGCCGATCCCCATCCGACGGGCGTCATCACGGTCGACAAGGCCGCGTTCACGGTCGTGCCGACCGGCGTCAGCTACTCGAACCTCCAGGGGAAGATCGACCTGCAGGCCGACAAGATACACATCGACCACATCGTCGTGCTCGACAACCATCAGAGCTCGCTGTCGATTACCGGCGACCTCGCGGTCCACGAGCTGCAGCTGGGCGGCGTCGCGTTGTTCGTCACCGCGAACGACTTCAAGGTGATCGACAACGGGCTGGGCAACGTGCGGGTGAACAGCAATCTGGAAATCGCCGGAGAATTGCGGGCCCCCCGCGTGCTGGGCGACTTCGGGGTCTCCACCGGTCAGGTGAACCTCGACGAGATCCTCGCGCTGCTGACCGATTCGGCGTACGCGACGCAGCCGACCGATTACCTGACCAGGCCGGCCGACGGGGCGCCGCAGCCCTCGCGGTCGCCGCTCGATGCGCTGACGATGGACGTCCGGGTGACGGTGCCCGACGACCTCGTGGTGAAGGCCAGCGAGCTGCGGACGCCGGGCGCGCCGGTGAGCCTGGGCGCGATCAACGTCACGCTGGGCGGCGCGCTGCGGGCGACCAAGGCGCCGGGACGGCCGATCATGCTGGTCGGCACGGTCAACACCGTGCGCGGCACGTATGATTTTCAGGGACGCCGCTTCGAGATCCTGCGCGACGGGACGGTGCGGTTCGCCGGCGAGCCGCTCAACGAGCTCAACCCGATTCTGGATCTGCGCACGCGGCGGCTGATTCAGGGCGTCGAGGCGCGCGTCAACGTCCGCGGCACGATGAAGGCGCCCGACGTGGTCCTCAGCAGCACGCCGCCCCTCGATCAGGCGGACATCCTGTCGCTGATCGTGTTCAACCAGCCGATCAACTCGCTCGGCGAGGGGCAGCAGATTTCGCTGGCGCAGCGCGCGCAGCAGATCGCGACCGGCACGCTCGCCAGCGCGCTCTCGTCATCGATCGAGAACGCGCTCGGCATCGACACGTTCGAGATCAACACCGCGCCGGACATCGGCGGCGCCGCCTCGCTGACGATCGGCCAGCAGCTGGGTCAGAACCTCTATGTGAAAGTGGAGCAGGGGATCGGCGGGCAGAGCGGCACCAATTTCATCCTTGAATACGAGCTCACGCGGTGGCTGCGCCTGCGCACCAACGTGCTCCAGGGATCCAGCACGCAGCAGCAGCTGTTCCAGCGCGCGCAGGGGTCGGGGGTCGACCTGCTGTTCTTCTTCAGCTATTAGACAAGGACCGATAGAGAGAACGGGTCAGCAATACCAACTACGCGTTGGGCAGCGAAGCCACCTGCACTCTCGCGTCGTTGAAGCAGGCGCCCGCGCCGAGATCCGTCAGCGTGTCGGGCACGAGCGCCGTGCCGGTCGCGCGATTGCGCGTGCTGCGGCGCCAGAGGCCCTTGGGCAGGCTCACGGTACCCGGCCGGATCGACGGCGCGACGGCCAGCGCGCAGTGCACTTCGCCCAGGTCGTTGAAGATCCGCACCACGTCGTCCTCCTCGAGGCCGCGCGCCCGCGCATCGTCGGGGTGCATGAGCAGCTTGACGTCGGGCCGCGGCAGCTCGCCGAGCGTCGAGCTGATCGTGCGCTCGCTCGCCGGCGAGATGAGCGCGAGCGGATAACGCTCGGTCGCCGGATCCGGCTGGTAGCGATAGAGCCCCATCGGCGTCGACGGATCGAGCGCGGCGGGAAAGAGGTTGACCTTCCTGTCCGGCGTGTTGGGGAAGACGTCCACGAACTGCACCGGCGCGGGGCCATGGGGAGGAGACGGCATCGCGCCGTCGCGCAAGGGCCCGGAGATCGAGTCGGGCAGCCCGTTCAGCACGGTGACCATCAGGTCGAGCTCGCCGGACGGCTCGTCGCTCTTCAACAGGCCCAGCCGCGTGCATAAATCGCCGAAGACGTCGGCGTTCGGCCGCGCTTCGCCGACCGCGTCGATGACCGGACGTCCGAGGTCCAGGCTGATCGGACCGTAGCCTTTCGCGAAGTCGTAGGCTTCGAGGAACGTCGTATTCGGCAGCAGCACGTCGGCGTAGAGCGCCGTGTCCGTCATCACCTGTTCGAAGACGACGGTGAACAGATCCTCGCGCTCGAGACCCTCGAGCACGCGCCGCTGGTCGGGCACGGTTGCGGCCGGATTGCAGTTGTAGACGAACAGCACGTTGACCGGCGGATCGTCGTACTCCGTCAGCGCGCGGCCGAGGTGGTTCATGTTCACGATGCGGGTGTTCGGCTCCGGCGCGTCGATCCACGTGCGATCGATGTTCCACGATGCGGAGTTGCTCATCGAGTAGCCGCCGCCGCGGACGCCGAATTTGCCGCCGACCGCCGGCAGCGCCAGGACCGACATCGCGGCGTTCCCGCCGTTCCGGTTTCGCTCGAGGCCCCAGCCGCACCGGATCAGCGCCGGGGAGCTCTCGGCGTACAGCCGGGCGACCGTCTCGATCGCCGCCGGGTCGACGCCGGCCACGTCCGCCGCGCGCGCGAAGGTCCAGGGCTCGGCGCGCTCCTTCAACGTCCCGGCGCCCGTTGTGTGCTCGCGCAGAAATGCCTCGTCGGTGTGGCCGTTCGCGAAGAGATAGCGGTGGATCGCCAGCGCGACGACCACGTCGGTACCGGTTTTCACGGCGAGATGCACGTCCGCTGTGCGCGCCAGCGTGGTGGTGCGCGGATCGATCACGATCAGCTGCGCGCCCCGCTTCTGCGCCTCGCGGACGAACGGGATCAGGTGGATGCCGGACGCGGAGGGGTTCACGCCCCAGAGGATGATCAGCTTCGCGTCGGGATAATCCTGATAGGTCACCGACGGCATCTTGCCGTAGAGCGCCATGTTGGCCGCGCCGGTCGGCGCCGCGCAGACGGTGCGCGCGAGGCGCGAGGTGCCGAACCGCCGCCAGAGCTGCGCGTCGAGATTGTCCTGCGTCAGCAGGCCGTTCGATCCACCGTAGGAGTACGGGAGGATCGACTCCGCGCCGGCGTCCGCTTTTGCCTGTTCAATCTTTGAAGCCACGAGCTCGATCGCGTCGCCCCACGACACGCGGCTGAACTGCCCGTCGCCCTTGCGGCCCGTGCGCACGGCCGGATAGAGGATCCGATCCGCGCCGTAGACGCGCTCGCCGAACCTGCGCACCTTGGCGCAGATGTAGCCTTCGGTGACGGGGTTCTTGTGCGAGCCGTCGATCGTGACGACCTTGCCGTTCTGCACCGTGACCGCCAGGCTGCAGGCGTCTGGGCAATCGAGCGGGCACGCGGTCTCGACGACGGAGACGGGACCTCCAAGGATCGGTGCACGAGCGGCGCGATTCGGTTTCGCAGGGAACGCCATAGACTTACGATAACTTAGAACCCTGGAACCTTAAAACCGAGAACCTTCGAACCTTGGATCGCCCCCATATCGTGATTGTCGGCGGCGGCTTCGGCGGACTCTTCGCGGCGCGCGCGCTTGCTCGCGCGCCGGTGCGGATCACGCTGCTCGATCGCCACAATTACCATCTGTTTCAGCCGTTGCTGTACCAGGTGGCGACGGCGTCG
>JAYVYV010000501.1:0-2600 GCA_043783985.1 Acidobacteriota bacterium
CAACGCTAGATCTTGGTGACGTTGCCGGCCTGCGGGCCCTTGGGACCGTCAACGATCTCGAACTCCACTGCCTGGCCTTCCTCGAGCGACCGGAAACCGTCACCCTGGATGGCCGAGTAGTGGACGAAGACATCGCTGCCTCCGTCGCGCTCGATGAACCCGTAACCCTTGGCGTTGTTGAACCACTTGACCTTGCCTGTAATGCGCATCGTTCTCTTCCTGCTTGCTGCGACGTGGCATCGTGCCGCGTCAGTAAACCAACCCCGGCGAATTCGCGTCATTCCTGCAGAGGCCGGAAGGTGAACGCGTCGGAGCAATAAAAAAGGCCGCAGTGTGCGGCCTTTTCCTTACGGCGCCAGGCCCGCCCGGCGTCGGCAGTGATAATACTGGACTTTCCACATTATGCCAAGAGCCCTGCTCAGCGTTTCCGACAAGACCGGCATCGTCGAGCTCGGCCGTGGTCTCGCGGCGCACGGGTACGAGCTGGTGTCGACCGGCGGCACCGCGCGCGCGCTTGCCGACGCCGGTCTCGCGGTCACCGGCGTGTCCGAGATCACCGGCTTTCCTGAGATGATGGACGGCCGGGTGAAAACGCTGCACCCGGCGCTGCACGGCGGCATCCTCGCGCGCCGCGATCGGCCCGACGATCTCGACGCGATCGCGCGCCACGGCATCGGCCTCGTCGACATCGTGGTCGTCAACCTCTATCCGTTCGCGAAGGCCGCATCGAATCCGGCGACACCGTTCGACACGCTGGTCGAGGAAATCGACATCGGCGGGCCGTCGCTGGTCCGCGCCGCCGCGAAAAACTTCCGCGGCGTCCTCGTCGTGGTCGACCCCGCGGATTACGCGCGGCTGTTGCTGGCGATCGACGGATCGCCGAGCATCGCGTTCCGCTTCGAGCTGATGCGAAAAGCGCTGTCGCACACCGCCGCGTACGACACGACGATCGCGTCGACGCTGGCGGCCGTGACCGTGGACGGCGACCGCTTCCAGCGGGGGACGGCGACAACCCCGCACCACGCAGATTCCGGAGCCACGCCGCACCGCGATCAGGGGCCCGAGGATCGTGTGGACCTCGCGCTGGAGAAGATCCGCGACCTGCGGTACGGGGAGAACCCCCATCAGAAAGCCGCGTGGTACGCGCTTCCAGCAGCGGCGCCCGGTCCGCTGGCGTCCGGCTTCAGCCGGACGGCGATTCTTCAGGGAAAAGAGTTGTCGTACACCAACCTGCTCGATCTCGACGCGGCCGCGCGGATCGCGCTGGAGTTCGCCGAGCCGGCGGCGGTGGTGATCAAGCACACCAACCCGTGCGGCGCGGCGATCGGCGGCTCGGCGGCAGAGGCGTACCTCCGCGCGCGCGATGCCGACAGCCTCGCGGCTTTTGGCGGCATCGTCGCGATCAACCGACCGATTGACGCCGCGGCAGCCGATGCGATCGTCTCGACCTTCATCGAAGCGGTGATCGCGCCGTCGGTGGATGCGGGCGCGCGGGATGTGCTCGCCAGGAAGGCCAACATGCGCGTCGTGACAGCCGATTTCGATGCGCTCCCGAGCGCCGTCGACCTTCGGTCGATTCTCGGCGCGATGCTGTCGCAGGAGCGCGACATCGTTTCGGAGGCGCGCGTGCCCTGGACGCCGTCGTCGCTGCCAGACGGCCTGCGCGTCGTCACCAGACGCCAGCCGTCGGCGGAGGAGTGGGAGGCGCTGCGCTTCGCGTGGCGCATCTGTGCGCACGTGAAGTCGAACGCCGTGATCTTCACCAACGCGCAACGGACGCTCGCGATCGGCGCCGGACAGATGAGCCGCGTCGACGCCGTGAACGTCGCGGTCATGAAAGCGCGGGCGGCCGGCCGCTCGCTCGCCGGATCCGTCTCGGCCTCCGATGCGTTCTTTCCGTTTCGGGACGGACTCGACGCCGTCGCGACGGCGGGCGCGACGGCAGTCGTCCAGCCCGGCGGCTCGAAGAACGATCCGGAGGTCATCGCCGCCGCGGACGAACACGGGCTGGCCATGGTGTTCACCGGCAAGCGCCATTTCAGGCATTAGCACGAGGATGAGATGACGAAAAACGACGCGTGGTGGTGGGCGCTGCTGGCGGTGATGATCGCGGCGATTGTCTCGCGCGCGTATCTGCCGCGGTACGAATGGCGCGAGGTTCATGAGACGAACTCGCTCAGCATCATCGTGTACGACAAATGGACCGGACGCATCCAGCGGGCGGTCTACGACGACAAGGGCGGGCTCAACGTCATGAGGGTGTATACGCCGTTCTAGACTAGGTTCGCGCGGCGTTGGGCGTTGGGCGATCTCGCGTTCATCACCGGCAAGTCGTCGACGCGCGTCGCGTTCCACGAGGCAGGTGTCGGCAGGCTCCGGGATGTTCCCGTTATGACGTGCAGCGCATCTCCGTCGAGCAAAACAGTTCTGTTCCGTTTCGCCCGCGACAGAGAGCAGCAGTCAGCCGCTGGTCTTCACGCTCGCGATCAGCTCTTCCTGTGACACCGTCGCCGGACCGAACTTGCCGACGACAATGCCCGCCGCGTAGTTGGCGAGGTTCGCCGCCTCGGCCAGCGTCGCGCCCGCCGCGAGCGCCAGCG
>JAYVYV010000502.1:0-18792 GCA_043783985.1 Acidobacteriota bacterium
GGGCTCGGGAACCCGGCGTGCACGTTGCGGACGCGGCCGTCGCGTCCCAGCATGATCGTCGTGGGGTACGCGCCAAAGTTCACGATCTGGGGAAGCGCCTCGGCGATCGTCTTCGTCGTCGGCGACGCCTGCATCGTGCCCGCGAACAGCATCGGGTATTGCGCGCCGTAGCGCTTGACGAACGACTGCACCCGCGCGCCCGACGCCCCGGGATCCGGGTCGTTCTCGAACATCAGCCCGAGGATCTCCAGGCCGCGGGCCCGGTAGTCCTTGTACAGCTCCGAGAGAAACGGCGCCTCGTCGTGACAGTTCGGGCACCAGCTCCCCCCGATCGCCAGGATCATCACCTTCCCGCGCAGCCGGGGATCGCTATCCGAGACCATGTGTCCGGCGAAATCGGGAAACGCAAAACGAAACGGCAGGGTTGGATCCTTGACGTTGGTGTAACGCGAGGGATCGGGCGGTTCGGGAATGCCTTTCGCGCGCGCCTCGCCGCTTCGCACGACCATGTAGTGCGCGTTGCCGTTGAGCGTGACGGCCAGGGTGCCGTCGGCGTTGCGCGTCGCCTCGAACAGGTACGGCCGTTCCCCGGCAAAGTGGCTCAGCAGCAGCTTGCCGTCGTTCCAGTGCCCCACCAGCGTACCGAAGTCGCCGTCGACTTTGAGAATCGTGCCCGACACTTCGGCGCCCGACTGTCGCAGGAACACATGCCAGGTGCGGGTGTCACGCGGCGCGGTGATCTCGTCCGCATTCCGCCGCATCTCCCAGCTGCCCGCCAGCGCGGGAGTGCTCTCGTCCGCAATCGCCACCGGCGTGAAGCGGCGCATGCGGATCTCCTGCGGGCGCGAGCCGGCCCGGTTGTTGCGGTAGGTGCCGATCAGATCGGCGCCCCTGAGCGTGGCCTCCAGCGTCGTGTTGAGGAAATCGTACTCGAGCTTCAACACGCCGTCGGCAAAGCGTCCGGAGGTCGATGCGACCTTCTGGTCGCCTTCGAAGAAGAAGCCCTGAACGTCGCCGCCCTTCGTCGCAATCTCGAAGCGGAACGGGATCGAAGCGCCTCCCGCCACGACGACGGCGTCCCACAGGCCGTCGATGGGGGACGCGGCGTGCACGGCGTCCACAGGACGAAGAGCCGCGAGCGCGACGACGAGTGCAGCCGCCAATGATACTCGCTTCACGTTGACTCCTTGTCTACTGCGGGGTCGCGTGGAAGCGGCCCACGTACGCCGCCTTGCCGACGATATGACCTTCCATCGCCTTCAGCAGGTCATCGCGCGTCGCCGTCGCCGGCAGATCCAGCTTGGTGTCGAGCGCGTAGAAGTCGAACACGTAGTGATGGAACGGACCCGGCCCCGCGCCCGGTCCGAAATAGGCGCCCGGGTTGCCGCCGCGCGCCATGATCCCCGGACCGTTGCGCGTCCCGTCCGGCAGCTCGCCCGGTCCCAGTCCCTCCGGCAGCCCTTTCGCGGTTCCCGGAATGTTGAACGCCGACCAGTGGAGCGTGTCGGCCGTCCCTTTGTTGGTGGAGTTCTCGATGTCGTGAAAAATCACGGCGTAAGTTTGAAGCGTCTCAGGCGCCGCCGCGGGATTCGGTCCCAGGGACCAGTGGAATTCGAACGCGGGCGACTTGTTCTCGCCCCGGCCGGCATGACGCATCGGCACTTCGCCGCCGTCCGGCCAGCCGGTCGACGTGACCGAAAGGACCAGGCGCGGTGCGGCACCGCGTCCCGCTGGCGGCGTACCCTGAGCCGGAGGAGCCTGCGTGAACGCCACGCCGATGGCCGACAGGACCATGACAGCCGAGAGCAGAGTTCGCTGGATGCCCTTCATATCGCATTCTCTCCCTGTGGGGGTGCCGGCCGTCGACCCACCGTTAATACGTCCGCGACGGCCTCGCGTTTACATGGGGCTCAGAGGGCTTCCCACGAGACGCCTGCCTCGGTCAACATGCGCCGCGCCAGCGCCTGTCCGCGCGTCGTCTGCCGACTGCGCGCGTACGCGATGAGCTGACGCAGAGTGTCTTCGTCGATCGTCCGCGACGCCAGTTGGCGCGTCAGCGCCTGGCGGTACTCGGGGTCCTGTACAATCGCCCGCGCGATTTCAGCGAATGACACTGAGGGTCCCATCGGTTAGAGCATACGGCCGAATGTACCCTGGCGGGCTGCGTCTGCTGGAGGCAGCAGCCGGGGATCCGCGCGGAACGGCAGCAGCAGCGACCGCTCGAGCGTGACGTCCTCGGGCGTCGAAAAGCCCGGGACGCCTATCGTCACCGAGGCCTGCGGCACATCCAGTCTCAGGCTCCGATGCAGCCGGTCCCAGCACGAGAGCAGGCTCGAGAAGTTGGAATCCGTTTCGTCGGCGCGCGTCGAGTGGTGAATGCCGTGCATTCTCGGCGTCACGATGATCGCGTTCAGCCGTCGCTCCAGCTCGATCGGCAGTTCCAGGTTGCTGTGCTGAAAGACGACGGAGACGACGAGCATCTGCTGCCAGAGGCGAAGCGTGTCGCGATCGACGCCCAGCAGCAGCACCTGTCCCGCCCGGAAGCCGGCCGCCATCGCCATCTCGCCGAAATGAAACCGCAGGCCGGTCGTCGTGTCGAGGTCCAGATCGACGTGGTGCACCGCGTGGAAGCGCCAGAGGAGCGGCGCGCGGTGATTCAGCCAGTGCCAGAGGTACAGCGTGTAGTCGAGCAGCAGAAAGCCGAGGATCACGCGCAGCGCGCGAGGCAGCGGGAACTGCCGCAGCAACCCCAGCCTCCCGCGCTCCGCCAGCGCCTGGACCGGTCCCACGATCGGAAATTCGCTCGCGGCCGTCGTCGCGCCCGCCAGCACGCCGATCGCCACATTCCGTCCGACGCGCGACGGTCCAGGCTCCTTCTGGCGCCGCAAAGGGCGCCGCCTCTCCGCGACGAACAACGCGCCGAGCGCAACGCCGAACGCCATCCATTTCAGCGAGCGTGTCACGCCGGGCCCCAGCCCTCGACCTTCAGCCCTGATCCCTTCGCGAACACCCATGGGCCCTTCACGATCACAGCTTCGGGACCATCCACGGCACCACGTACGCCTGGAGCATCGCGACGATGCCCATCAGCGTCGTGAGGATCAGGCTGTGGACGATCACCTTCGCGAAGATTTCCCCTTCGCGCCCGACCGCCCCGACGCCGGCCGCGCCGACCGAGAGATTCTGCGGGCTGATCATCTTTCCCATCACGCCAGCCGAACTGTTGGTGGCAGCCATCAACACCGGATCGAGCCCCGACAGCTTTGCCGTCGTCGCCTGCAAAGGCCCGAACAGGGTATTCGAGGAGGTGTCGCTGCCGGTGAGGAAGACGCCGATCATGCCGAGCCACGCGGCGAAAAACGGAAAGAGCACGCCGGTGTTCGCCAGCGCGAGTGCCATCGACGAGGTCATCCCCGAATAGTTCATGACCGTCGCGATCGACAGGATGAACGCGATGGTGATCACGGGCAGGCGCAGCTGCCGCACCGTCTTGACGAGGGTGGTCATCAGCGCGCCGGGCGCGACGCCGAATACCAGCATCGGGACGAACGCGATCAAGGCCGCGAGAAACACCAGCGTGCCGGCCGCGGCGAGGAAATCGAGCCGGTAGGTCAGCGCGTACGGGCTCGAGACCGCCACCACCGGCGCCTCGCGCTGCACCAGCGGCGCCGGCTTCCCGTTCTGCATCCGGTACGCGCCCGGCCAGTGGAACTCCCAGACCGGGAAACGGAACGCCTGCGGATCGACGGCGGCGCTCGCGCCCACCCACGGGTCGGGGCACAGCTTGTTCCCGATCTGTCCGCACTTGAGCAGCGCTGTCACGTTGGCCGGCGGCTTCAGGTTCGACATGCCCGCGAAGTTGCCGACCTGTCCGATCAGCACCGTCACGATCAGGACGCCGTACGTGGCATAGGCGCGAACGACGCGGGCGCTGGTATCAGGAGAGGTCACGGGAGCGGTCGCCAGGCGCGCGCCTTCCGTGAATTCCTCCGCCGGCTGCCAGACACGCAGCAGCAGGGCGACCGACGTCAGCGAGATCAGCGCGGAGAGCGCGTCGGTGAGCTCCGGCCCGACGAAGTTCGACACGGTGAACTGGCCGACCGCGAACGTCGCCCCAGCGACCAGGACCGCCGGCCACACTTCGATCATCCGCCGCCAGCCGGCGTACAGCACCACCAGGTACGCGGGGATTGCCAGCGAGAAGATCGGCAGTTGCCGCCCCACCATTGCCGACAGCGCCCGCGTCGTGGTCTGCGTGTCGTGGCCCAGCATCGGCGCCAGCAAGCCGCCGAGCGTCGTGACCGGGATGCCGAGCGAACCGAATGCCACCGGCGCCGTGTTGGCGATGAGCGCCAGGGACGCGGCCATGATCGGTTCGAAGCCGAGGCCGGCAAGCATGGAGGCGGTGATCGCGACCGGCGCGCCGAAGCCGGCGATCCCTTCGATGAGCGCGCCGAAGCAGAACGCCACGAGCAGGAGCTGAATCCGGCGGTCGCCGGTCAGCCGCGCGAGCGAGCGGCGGATGACGTCGAAGTCGCCGCTCTCCACCGACAGGTTGTAGAAGAACACCGCGCTGACCACGATCCAGCTGATCGGCCACAGGCCGAAGGCCATCCCGTGCGTGGCGGCCGCGACCGTCAGCGACAGGGGCATGCCCCACACCAGCCACGCGAGCGCGAAGGCGGTCGCCGCCGCCGCCACCGCCGCGCGCCACGGCGCGACGCGGAGGACGGCGAGCAGCAGCGCGAGCAGCAGCGGCGGCACGGCGGCGACCAGCGCCGAGAAGAGCACGCTGCCGCCGACCGGGTTGTAGACCTGATGGAAGACGTCGGGCATGGGCGGCTATTTCCCTTCGATCCCGTAGATCAGCAGGTGCATCGACCCGGCGATGATCGTGGGCCGCGCGTTGGCCGGGGCGCCGGCCGGCGGATCCTGATACCTCGCCGCCGCCACGTAGATGCGGTGCGTCGCCGGATCGAGCGCCATCGTGCGCGCGCCGCGCGCGGTCGCGAGCGTCTGCACCACCGTCAGTTTGTCGGGCGCGTCCATGCGGGCGATCGTGACGGTGCCCGTGCTGCACGACGAGAACGCGTAGCCCGTGCCCGGGTCGAACCAGGTCGCGTCGACCCCTGCGCCAATCGGCACCTCCGCGACGATTCTGCCGCTGGTCGAATCCATCATCAGCATCTTGCTGTTGTGCGCGCCGATGAACAGGCGCTTGTGCTGCGTGTCGATCGCCAGGCCCGCCGCCGACTCCCCAGGCGCGATCGGCCACGTCGCCGCCACTTCATGTGTCGCGCCGTCGATGACGGCGATGCTGTTGCCGGTTTCGTTGTTGACGTAGATGCGGCCGGCGGAGACATCCGGAACGCCCGCCTCCGGTTTTCCGCCCAGCGGAATCGTCGCGACCACGGCGCCCGCCGCGTTGATGACGCTCGCCGATTTCCCGGAGCCGTTGAAGGCGTAGACCTCCCGCTGTTTCGGATCGTACATGATGAAGTCGGGGTTGCCTTCGGTGTCGATCTTCTTGATCGTCGCGAGCGTCTTCGCGTCGACCATGCTCACCTTGTTCTCACGGCCGTTGCTCGTGAAGATGTGGCCGTCCGACGCGATGACCGCGCCGTGCACCCCCGGGGTGTCGAGGATCTCGCCGGCGATCGCGTCCTTCACCATGTCGAAGACGACGACCTTCGTCCCGTGGCTGATGTAGAGACGCCTGGCCGCGGCGTCAACCGTCAGGTAATCCCAACCGCCCTCCCCGCCGATCGGCACGTCCTTGATCAGCGTGTAGGGGCCGTCGGCTGCCGTCGCCTGTGCGGCGACCAGACCGATTGCCAGCGCCGCCGCGAGCACGTTCATGCGCATATCATCTCCACGGTCCGGTGGAAGCCGGACACTACCAGCCCGCGAACTGTAGAATGACGCGGCCAAATGGTCAACGAGGATGATGGCGGCGACGGCGTTCGACTGGATGTCTGGCTGGACGTCGCGTGCGTGTTCAGGACGCGCTCGGATGCCCAGAAGGCCTGTCGCGGAGGGAAGGTCAACGCCAACGGGCAGCCGGCGAAGCCGAACCGGCGGCTACGGGTCGGCGACGTGGTGGAGATCAGCCGGCCGCTCGGACGGAAGCAGCGGCTGAGAGTCGTGGCGACGGCGGATCGCCATGTCCCGAAGGCGGAGGCGCGTCAACTGTACGAGGATCTCACACCGCCGCCGACCGCCGAAGAGCTCGAGCTGCGGCGGCAGGCGCGCATCTTCCACGCGGCGATGACACCGCCCCACGCGCCCGACAAGCGTCAGCGCCGTGAGCTGCGCAGGATGCGAGGAAAATCTTAGGCCGATCGACGGCGCTACTTCTTCTTTTTCGCCGGAGCCACGGCGCCCGGCTTCGACTCGATCTCGGTCGCGACCATCTTGTAGTAGACCGTGACCTTGTCGCCGACCTTCGCCGTACCCTTGGTGTCTTTCGACACGTCGAACTGCCAGCTTTCCTTGGCGCTCTTCTCGACCGTGAGGGTTCCGCCGTCGGCCGCTTTGACCACGCCGGTGAACTGGTACGACTTGGCCGCCGCGAAGCCGCCGGCGACGAACGCCAACAGCAGCAGCGCGAGCGCGAATGCGGTGATACCTGCGCGACGCATGTGCACAACCTTTCGAAGTGCGGGGCTCGGGTCGGGGCCCGTTTTGAACCCCGGTCCCCAGCCCCCTCGTCCCTATTCTGGTCTGTTCCCGATGTCCCCGCCCGTGTGCCCGGTGCCCTGGCGCAGATTCCGGGTACCGCCGACCTCGGTGCCGAGCCCGCCGGTCACCCCTTCCGTGATGTCGCGCGATCCGGCGTGTTCGGTACGGTCGTGCTGCGAGCCGCCGGCCATCGACTGCTGACCCTCGTGCCCGCCGCCCGATTCTCGCTTCGAGATCACGTGATCTTCCGTACCGGGCTTGGGATTGATATCGCCGAGTATACCGGACTGCATCCGCTTGTCCTTGCTCATATGCTGGTCACCTCTGGCCACGACGGATCGCAAGCGCGGTGCCAGCGAAAACGGCCCGGCTACAGCCGGACATTGCCGGTGTCGGCGCCGGCATCGACGCTCTGCGCGTATGGCGTCAGCCGGACCATATCGAGCTTCACCCTCGCGCGCAGAAATTCGCCGACGCTCCACGCCTGCGCGATGCAGCCGCGCGGCGTAAACGGCGACTCCGCGTCGAAGACCTCGCTGATCGATCCGATGCACGCCTCGTCGAGGTGGGGGCCGAAGCCTTCCAGCGCCCGGCGCGCGCCGGCGACGTCGTCCGGGTACACCTTGAGCCACGCGTCGATGAACGGACCCACGAGCCATCCCCAGACAGTCCCCTGGTGATACGCCGCGTCGCGCGTTCTGAGATCGCCGAAGTACTGCGGCTTGTAGTCAGGGTCGCCCGGCGCGAGCGATCGCAGGCCGACCGGCGTCAACAGTCGATCCCTGACGACGCCCATCACCTGCGCCCATCGGTCAGTCGCCAGGACGGGATGCGGCAGCGCGATCGAGAACACCCTGCCCTTGAAACAGCATCGGCGTGGCCGGCGACAGGAGGAGCAGGGCCGTCATCGCGCGCCAGCGGCCGGGGCTCGTCAGCAGGTGTCCCCGCAACCCGCGCGCGGAGTTCGCGACCTGGTCGTGATTCTGCGTGAACGCGATGAACGCGGACGGCGGCAGCCCCCACGCCGCCGATCCGCGACGGTTCCGCTGCCAGTCGTAGTGCTGTCCCTGGAACAGGTAGCCGTACTTCGCGGCCGAGACGAACTCCTGCGGCTCCCCGCGCGTGTCGCTGTAGTACGCCTCGGCGCGGCCGGTGAGCGCCACCATCGCGCTGTGGTGGAAGTCGTCGTTCCACAGCGCGTCGAGACCGTAGCCGCCGTCCTCGAGCGGCCGCACGAGCCGCGTGTCCTGCGGCTCGTTCTCCGCCACGAGGACGATCGCGCGCCCCGCCGCGGCGTCGCGCGCCCTGACGCCGACCGCCGCCAGGATGTGCTCGCTGGAGCAGTCGTGAATGGATTGCGTCGCGTCGAGCCGCAGCCCGTCGAGGTGGAACTCCTCGATCCAGTAGCCTGCGTTGGTCACGAAAAATTCCCGGACAGGCGCGGCATCGGCGCCGTCGAAGTTGATGGAGTCGCCCCACTCGTTCTCGTAGCGGTCGGTGAAGTACGCCGGCGCGAACTGCCGGAGATAGTTGCCGGCCGGCCCCAGATGGTTGTAGACGACGTCGAGGATGACGCCGAGGCCGGCGGCATGCGCCGTGTCGACGAGCGGCGGAAGTCGTCGGGCGCGCCGTACAGGTGCGACGGCGCGTACAGATCGACTCCGTCGTACCCCCAGCCGAAGCGCCCTTCGAACTCCGCGACAGGCATCACCTCGATCAGCGTGATCCCGATGCGCGCGAGCTCGCGCAGTTCGCCGGCCGCCGCGGCCCACGTGCCGGCGGGTGTGCGTGCCTACGTGCAGTTCGTACAGGACCCGCCGCTCACGAGGCGCGCCTGTCCAGCCCTGGTCGGTCCAGCGGAAGCCGGCGGGATCGACGATTTCCGAGGGGCCGTGCGGTCCCTCCGGCTGGGAGCGCGATGCCGGATCCGGATACAGTCGATCGTCGTCGTCGAGCTTGAACTGATAGCGATCGCCGGCCGACGCGGGGATGGTGCCGCTGAAATAACCGCCGTCTTCCCGCGTCAGGCTCGTACGTGTGCCCGGGACGGTGATCACTTCGACCCGGCGAGGACGTGGAGCCCACAGGCGAACGTGGCTGGTGCGAAAATCGACAGGCTCGGCGCCAATCGGCAGCCGGCGGTGAAACGCTGAGTCGGGCATTCTGCGATCCGACACAGGTGCACGAATAATGCCGGGGGTTACCCCGGCTTTTGAATTTGCGCCGAGTCGAGGAGTCCGCGCACCCTCCGTGCGAGCAGTTCCGGCGTGAACGGCTTCTGCAGGAACTTGGCGCCGGGCACCAGATCCTCGGGCAACGACGCGTGATCCGTGTAACCGGACATCAGGAGCGTCTTCATGTTCGGGCGCACCGCGCCCAGGCGACGGGCGAGGTCGCGGCCGCCCATGTGCGGCATCACCACGTCGGTGAGCAGCAGGTGGATGTCGTCGGGGTGTCGTTCCGCCACACGCATCGCGTCCACGCCGTGACGCGCCTCGAGCACGACGTAACCATGACGGCGCAGCACTTCGCGCGCAAGGGACCGCACCGCGTCCTCGTCCTCGACGAGCAGGATGGTCTCCCACCCGGGCGCGCTGGCGGTGTGGCCCGCCGGTTCGATCTCCCCGGACGAAACGCCGGTCGGCGACAGGTAGACCTTGAAGACGGTGCCGTGCCCCGGTTCGCTGTAGACCGAGATGTGGCCGCCGCTCTGCTTCACCATGCCGTACACGCTGGCCAGGCCGAGACCGCTGCCCTTTCCGTGTTCCTTCGTCGTGAAGAACGGCTCGAACACGCGTGCGCGCGTCGCCGCGTCCATGCCGTCGCCCGTGTCGCTCACGGCGAACATGGCGTACGGCCCCGGCTTCACCGTCACGTGCGTCACGGCGTACGCCTCGTCGAGGTCGACGTTGGCGGTCTCGATCGTCAGCCGGCCGCCGGCCGGCATGGCGTCGCGCGCGTTGACCGCGAGGGTGACGAGGATCTGCTCGACCGTCGCCGGATCGACGGTCACCTGACGCAGATCGGGCGCCAGCGCCGTGACCAGCTCCACGTCTGCGCTGATCAGGCGTCGCAGCAGCTTTTCCAGCTGGGTCACCAGCGTGTTGAGGTCCACCACCTGCGGCTGCAGGATCTCCCGCCGGCTGAACGCGAGCAGCTGCCGCGTGAGCGAGGCGGCGCGATCGCCCGCCGTCTGAATCTCCAGCAGATCCTGGCGCAGCGGATCCTCTGCCGGCATCTCGTCGAGCATGAGCTGCGCGTAGCCGAGGATCGCCGTCAGCAGGTTGTTGAAGTCGTGGGCCACGCCGCCGGCCAGCTGCCCGACCGCTTCCATCTTCTGCGCCTGGCGCAGCTGCTCCTCGAGCCGGCGTCGCTCGGTGATGTCGCGCAGGTTGACGACAATGCCGGCGACGGCCGGGTCGCCCAGCCGGTTGACGCCGACGCCTTCCATGATGCGCCAGCTGCCGTCGGCGTGCTGGAACCGCACCTGGTCGACGACGGCCTTGCCGGGATTGCGGAGGGTCTCGGACATCCCCACGCTCACGCGCTCACGATCGTCGGGGTGGACGAAGTCGAAGATCGATCGGCCGACTATCTGTTCCGGCGTCCAGCCCAGATGCCGGACGGACGACAGCGAGAGATACGACACGCGCCCTTCGGCGTCGACGAGCAGCAGCACGTCGGAGCTGTTTTCGACCAGGGCGCGAAAGCGTTGCTCGCTCGCGCGCAGCGCGGCTTCGGCGTGCCAGCGCTGCCGCTCCCCGGCGTGCAGCGCCAGCGCGTGACGGATGGCGTGCTCGAGCGCTTCAACCGTGAGGTTGGCTTTGCTCAGGTAATCGGCCGCGCCGGCTTTCATCGCCTCGACGGCGACATCCTCGGCCCCGCGGCCCGTGAGCACGACGACCGGCGTATCGATCCCCTTCTGCCGGATCTCGCGGAGCAGGCTCACGCCGTCCCTGGAGCCAAGCAGATAGTCGAAGAACGCGACGTCGAACGTCTGATCCGCGAAGGCTGTGAGCGCCTCGTCGTACGAGGCGGCGATTCGCACCTCGGCATCGGCCCAGGGGCCGGCGCCGCGGACGAACTCCTCCACCATCCGCGCATGCTCGGGCGCATCGTCCACGATGAGAAGGCGGAGCGGTTCGGACATTCGTGCGCGGGCGCTGAACTACTTTCGGCGGAAGATGCCGGCGATCTTACTGCCAAGCCCGCGAAACAATCCCGAGATCGCCCGCGATGCGCGCTGTTTCAGCGATCCCTGATGGATCGGGCACAACACCGAGGGGACCGTGTCGCCGTCCTTGAAGAACTCCCGGTAGATCGGGCAGCCGTCCACCGGCGCCAGGTACGACACGCTGCACAGCTCCTCGGCATGTACGCCGGGTGGAACCGTGAAGTCGCGGGCGGGGAGTTGACGTGCCGTCCGCTTCATGAAATCGGCCCAGATGGGCAGGGCCACCCGCGCGCCGTACGCGTCGCGGCCGATGGGCGCCGGCTGATCGAAGCCGACCCACACCCCGACCACGACGGACGTCGAATAGCCGACGAACCAGGCGTCGTGATAGTCGTCGGTGGTGCCGGTCTTCCCCGCCACGGCGCCGCGGACGCCCAGCGCGCGCACAGGCGAGCCGGTGCCGCGCTCGATGACGTCCCGCAGCATGCTGGTCATCTGAAAAGCGACGGCGGGGCTGATGAGCTGTTCGCGGTCCACGGGGCGATCGAAGACCTGCCGGCCGCCCGAGTCGAAGACCGAGATCATGCCGCGCGGCCGCGCCACCTGCCCGTCGCCCGGGAACATGGTATAGGCGGCCGTCAGGTCGAGCGGCGTGACGAGGCCGGTGCCCAGCGCGAGCGACGGCACGTCGGGCAGGCCGCTCAGGCCCGCGTCGCCGGCCAGGCGCAGCACCGCGCGTGTGCCGACGCGCTGCAGCAAATCCGCGGCAGCCGGGTTGTTCGACTCGATGAGCGCGGCCCTCAGCGTCAGCGAATCGGGCTGCGTCCCTTCGCTGCGCGGATTCCACTCCGGATTGCCCGGCGCGGAGACGCGGCGCAGGTTGGTGAGCACCGAGACCGGCGAATACCCTTTCGCGAGCGCGGCGGCGTAGACGAGCGGTTTGAACGCGGACCCCGGCTGTCGTTTACTGCGCACGGCCCGGTTGTAGGTGCTGCGGGCGTAGTTCGCGCCGCCGACGAGTGCGAGCACGTCGCCGGTGCCCGGATCGATCGCCACGAGTGCCGCCTCGAGACCGGGGTGACGAAGCCGATCGAGCCCGGCCGCGACCGCGCGCTCCGCCGCCTCCTGGACGGGCGGCAGAAACGCGGTGTGCACCTGCCAGTCGGGCGGGTTGTCGCCCCCGAACTCATTGCGGAACTGCTGGCGCAGGAATTCCTTCGCGAACCCGGCGCGGACGTCGTTGGGCTGCCGATACGGCTGGATGCGCGGCCGCGCGCGGCGCGCGGCCTCTTCCTGCGCCGGCGTGATCAGCCCCTGCGCCCGCATCTGCGAGAGCACGAGGTGGCTGCGCTCCAGCGCGCCGTCGTAGTTCGACCAGGGGGACAGCGCGGAGGGCGCCCGAATCAGCCCGGCGATGAACGCCGCCTCCGGCAGCGTGATCGCGCTCGCGGGCTTCCGATACAGATGCTCCGACATCGTCTCGACGCCGTAGACGCCCGCGCTGAGGTACACCCGGTTCAGGTAGAACTCGAGGATCTGTTTCTTGGAAAGCTGCGCCTCCATGAGCAGCGCGATGCCGCCTTCCTTGGCCTTGCGGCCGAAGGTCTTGACGTTGGACAGGAAGAGCGTGCGCGCGAGCTGCTGCGTGAGCGTGCTGCCGCCTTCCTTGCGGCCGCCGCCCCGGATGTCGCGCACCACCGCGCGTCCGAGGCCGATGGGATCGATGCCGGGATGATGATAGAAGCGGCGATCCTCGACGGCGACGACGGCGTGCTGCAGGTCGGGCGACATCTCGCCGAGCGACACATCGTGCCGCTGCTCGTCGAGGCGGAACCACGGCTGCCCGTCGGCGCCGTAGAACACGGTGTCGCCGATGCCGCGCGTCAGGCGATGGACCGCAACGGCATACCGCGACAGCCAGACGCCGGAGACGACCCCGGCGCAGACGAGCGTCAGCAACAACGCGAGCGCGATCCAGTCCGTCCACCGTCGCGGGCGCAGCAGGCTCAGCGTGTCTCTCCCATGTGGCGCGGGGCCTCAGCGCGGCGATCCTTCTTTTCCTTCACCAGTGCATACGCCAGCGCGATCGCGAAGATCACGACGATGACGCCGAGCGAGATGAACTTCGGCACCTCGAGCGCGATGTAGCCCGCGGTGTGCCCGTACTCGATCAGCAGCTTAATCCCCACCCACGCGATGATCACGAACGCGCCGTCCACGAGGACCGGGTACCGCTCGACGAGGACGAGCAGCCTGCCGATGACCAGGCGCATCATGACGATCCCGAGGATGCCGCCGGTGAGAATGACCCACCGCTTCGGCGACATCGCGACGGCGACGAGGATGGAATCGACCGCGAAGACGATGTCGGTGAGCTCGACCTTGACGACCGTCGCCCAGAACGGGCTGAGACCCATCCACGGCTGTGCGGGCTTCGCGGCGCGCCGGGCTTCGCCGCTCGCCCCGCCGCCGAAATGGCGGTACACGAGGTACAGCAGGTAAGCGGCGCCGACCAGCTTCACCCAGCCGAGCCGGATCATGTAGGCCGCCAGCAGCGTGGCGATCGCACGGAACGCGAACGCGCCGGCCATGCCGTACTGCAGGGCTTTTTTCTGCTGCGTCCTGGGCAGGCCCAGCACGAGAATCGCGAGCACCATCGCGTTGTCGGCGCTCAGGAGGCCTTCGAGCGCGATCAGCAGGCCGATGGTGACGAAGTCGGACGGGACGAACATCGCTGCGCAACACCTCTCGCCAGCATACTACTGCTGATCTTGACACGTTCCGTATCAATCCCTATATTCGGATCGGTGCAACATCAGGATCTCATCTTCATCAGCGTCGCGGCGCGCATGCTGGGCATGCACCCGCAGACGCTGCGCAAGTACGAGCGGCTGGGGCTGGTGCAGCCGTCCCGCACCATCGGCAGCATGCGGCTGTACTCGCGCGAAGAGATCGAGCGGATCAAGCTCATCAGACGGTTCGTCGACGAAGCGGGCATCAACCTCGCCGGCGTGCAGCGCCTGCTTTCGATCGCCGAGGTCGTGCAGCGCCTCCGGCCGCTCGTGCGGGCCGAGGTCCGCTCCACGCGCGACACCAAGCGCCGCGTCACGCAGGAGCTCGACGAGTTGAGCCGCATGTTAGGGTTTGACTGAACGACGAACGACGAACGACGAACGACATGGACTTCAAAGATTATTATTCGAGCCTCGGCGTAGCGAAGACGGCGTCCCAGAAGGAAATCAAGGCGACGTACCGGAAGCTCGCCCGCAAGCACCACCCCGACGTCAACCAGGGCGACAAGTCGGCCGAGGGTCGCTTCAAGGAGATCAACGAGGCGTACGAAGTCCTGGGCGATCCCGACAAGCGCAAGAAGTACGACGAGCTCGGCGCGAACTGGCGGCAGTACGAACAGGCCGGCGCGCCGGGCGGCGGCGGCTTCAACCCGGGCCAGGGCGGCTACCGGACGGTGACGCAGGACGATCTGAACGACATGTTCGGCGGCGGCCACCCGTTTTCCGACTTCTTCGAGACGTTTTTCGGCGGCGGCCGGCAGCCCGGCCCGCAGCAGGGACACACACGCGGAGGCCGCGCGCGGGCGGCGCGCGCCGGGCGCGATGTCGAACAGGAGCTCGAGCTCTCGCTGGAGGATGCCTACCACGGCGCGATGCGCCGCTTCTCCATCCAGGATGACGGTGAGCCGCGCAACGTGGACGTCCGCATTCCGGCCGGCGTCAGCGAAGGCTCGCGCGTTCGCGTGACCGCCGAAGGCGAGCGCGGCGCCGGCGGCGCGAAAGCCGGCGACCTGTACTTGCGCATCCGCCTCGCGCCCAACGCGCAGTTCGAACGCAAGGGGCGCGATCTCTACTCGCGCGTCCCGATCCCGCTGACGACCGCCGTCCTCGGCGGCGAGGCGGACGTGAAAACCCTTGGCGGCAAGTCGCTCCGCCTCAAGATCCCGCCGACGACGCAGAACGGGCAGGTGTTCCGGCTGAAGGGCCACGGGATGCCGGTCACGGGCAAACAAGGGGAGCAGGGCGACCTGTACGCCACCGCCGACGTGCAGCTGCCGCGGGAACTGACCGACCAGCAGCGCGCCCATTTCGAGGCGCTGCAGGAGCTGGAAAAGAAGACCGAACGCCACGGCGTGTAGAGGCGGACCCGCGTGTCCGCCCGGCGCCGGCGCGTGGGCCGGCCGTTACGGAGAGCTGACGATGAACATCAACAAATATACCGAGAAGGCGCGCGAAGCCGTCGCCAGCGCGATCGAGCTCGCGCGAACGGCCAATAATCCGCAGCTCGAGCCCGAGCACCTGCTGGTCGCGCTCCTCGAACAGCGCGACGGCATCGTCCCGAACCTGGTGCGCAAGATGAACGCCGACCCGGCGGCGGTGGCGCGCGCCGCGCGCGAGCTGCTGAAGAAGCTGCCGGCGGCGTACGGCGGATCCGAGCCGGGAATGTCGCCCCGACTCACGCTGGTCACCGATCAGGCGCAGGCCGAAGCCGACCGCCTGAAGGACGACTTCGTCAGCACCGAGCACCTCTTCATCGCGCTGTCCGACGAGAGCGGCCGGTCCCCGTCCGCCCAGCTCCTGAAGCAGCACGGCATCGCCCGCGACGCGATTCTCCAGGCCCTCACGACCGTTCGCGGTTCGCAACGCGTGACCAGCGCCAACCCGGAAGGCACCTACGAGGCGCTCGAGCGATACGGCCGCGATCTCACGAAGATGGCGCGCGAGAAGAAGCTCGATCCGGTGATCGGCCGCGACGAGGAGATCCGCCGCGTCATCCAGGTCCTGTCGCGCCGCACGAAGAACAACCCCGTCCTCATCGGCGAGCCCGGCGTCGGCAAGACGGCGATCGTCGAAGGGCTCGCGAGCCGCATCGAGCGCGGCGACGTGCCCGAAGGGCTCAAGAACAAGCGGATCGTCGCGCTCGACATGGGATCCCTGATCGCCGGCGCCAAGTACCGGGGCGAATTCGAGGAACGGCTGAAAGCGGTGCTCAAGGAGATCGCCGACGCCCAGGGCCAGATCATCCTCTTCATCGACGAGCTCCACACCGTCGTCGGCGCCGGCGCATCCGAAGGGTCGATGGACGCGTCCAACATGCTGAAGCCGATGCTGGCGCGCGGAGAGCTGCACACGGTCGGCGCGACCACGCTCGACGAGTACCGCAAGTACATCGAGAAGGACGCGGCGCTCGAACGGCGATTCCAGACCGTCATGGTCAGCGAGCCGACGGTCGAGGATACGATCAGCATCCTGCGCGGCCTGCGCGAGCGCTACGAGATCCACCACGGCGTGAAGTTCAAGGACGCCGCGCTGGTCGCGGCCGCGGTGCTGTCGAACCGCTATATTTCGGATCGGTTCCTCCCCGACAAGGCGATCGACCTCGTCGACGAGGCGGCGTCGAAGCTGCGCATGGAGATCGACTCCATGCCCGCGGAGCTCGACGAGCTCGAGCGGCGCATCATGCAGCTCGAGATCGAGCGCGAGGCGCTCCGCAAGGAGCGCGACAAGGCGTCGAAGGAGCGGCTCGGCAAGCTGGAGAAGGAGCTCGCCGATCTCAAGGAAGAACGCGGACGCCTCGCCAGCCACTGGCAGCAGGAGAAGGATCTCATCCAGCAGGCGCGCACGCTGAAGGAAGAACAGGAAGCGCTGCGCCGGGAGATCGAGAACGCCCAGCGCGGCGGCGACTACACGAAGGCGTCGGAACTCCAGTACGGCCGCGTGCCGGAGCTCGAGCAGCGGATCCACGGCGTCGAGGCGAAGCTGGCCGACATCCAGAAAAGTCAGCGGATGCTGAAAGAGGAAGTCGACGAGGAGGACATCGCCGACGTCGTCAGCAAGTGGACGCACATCCCGGTCAGCCGGATGATGGAAGGCGAGGTCCAGAAGCTCATCCACATGGAGGAGCGACTGCACCGGCGCGTGATCGGTCAGGACGAGGCCATCAGGGCGGTGTCGAACGCGATTCGCCGCGCACGGGCCGGCCTGCAGGACCCCAACCGGCCGCTCGGCACGTTCATGTTCCTCGGACCGACCGGCGTCGGCAAGACGGAGCTGGCGCGCGCCCTCGCCGAGTTCATGTTCGACGACGAGCAGGCGATGGTCCGGATCGACATGTCGGAGTACCAGGAGAAGCACACCGTCTCGCGCATGGTCGGCGCCCCCCCTGGCTACGTCGGGTACGAGGAAGCCGGGCAGCTCACCGAAGCGGTGCGGCGCCGGCCGTACGCGGTCGTCCTGTTCGACGAGGTCGAAAAGGCGCACCCCGAGGTGCTCAACGTCCTGCTCCAGCTGCTCGACGACGGCCGGTTGACCGACGGAAAGGGGCGCACGGTCGATTTCAAGAACACCGTCGTCATCATGACGTCCAACCTCGGCAGCGCGTTCATCACGGAGCGAACGATGGCCGAAGGCGGTACAGTGGACGAAGGGGCCCGGCGCCAGGTGATGGAGGCGCTGCGTGAGCATTTCAGGCCAGAGTTCCTGAACCGGATCGACGAGATCATCTTCTTCCATGCGCTCGGCCGCGAGCACATGAAGCGGATCATCGACATTCAGATTGCCGGCCTGACCAAACGGCTGGAGGAGCGCAAAATTCACGTGTCGCTCACCGACGCCGGGAAGGAACAGCTCGTGCGCGAGGGGTATGATCCGGCTTACGGCGCGCGCCCGCTGAAGCGGTCGATCCAGCGCGGGGTGCTCGATCCGCTCGCGCTGCGCGTTCTCGAGGGCGAGTTCCGCGAGGGCGACACCGTGGTGGTGGACGCCGGCGAGGGCGGATTGACGTTCACCAAACAGGAGACGGTTCGAGCATGACAGACCGAGCAGGCAGGACGGGTGGGCCAGGCGGGTCGGGCGGGTCCCGATCGGTGCGCGGTTCATAGAGATGTCACCGCAACGACCTGCGACCCCCAACCCGCGTGGCGGCGATCGCCGCGGCGCCAGAGGGCTGACCTCGCGCCCCTCGTCTCCCTTGTGGTACGGGCTCGCGCTGCTGCTCGTGCTCGGCATCGCCCAGGCGTACTTCATGAGCCCGCCGGGCCGGTCGATGCCGTACTCCGAGTTCAAACAGCTCGTGAAGAACGGAGAGGTCGCCGAGATCTCGATCGGCGATCAGGCGATCCGGGGCGTGCTGAGAAACGGCGACGCGAAAGCCAGGGCCTTCACGGTGACGCGCGTCGAGGATCCGAAGCTGACCGAGGAGCTCGAAGCCAAGGGCGTGAAATACACGGGCGAGGTGATGAACCGCTGGCTCCCCGAGCTGCTCGGCTGGATCATCCCGCTGCTCTTCCTCGTGGGCATCTGGGGCTTCTTCTTTCGCCGCATGTCGGGGGCCGAAGGCGGCGTGATGTCGTTCGCGCGCAGCAAGGCGAAGATCTACGCCGACGACGAAGTGAAAGTCCGCTTTCCGGATGTCGCGGGGGTCGAGGAAGCGAAGGACGAGCTCAAGGAGATCGTCGAGTTCCTTCAGAATCCGAAGAAGTACACCAACCTCGGAGGACGGATTCCCAAGGGCGTGCTGCTCGTCGGACCGCCGGGCACGGGCAAGACGCTGCTGGCGCGCGCGGTGGCCGGCGAGGCGCACGTGCCCTTCTTCAGCATGAGCGGCTCCGAGTTCGTCGAGATGTTCGTCGGCGTCGGCGCCGCCCGGATCCGCGATCTCTTTCAGCAGGCCGAAGCCAAAGCGCCGTGCATCGTCTTCATCGACGAGCTGGACGCGCTGGGCAAGGCGCGGACGCAGAGCCCGTTCGGCAGCCACGAGGAGCGGGAACAGACGCTGAATCAGCTGCTCGCGGAGATGGACGGGTTCGATTCGCGCAAGGGCGTCATCATCATGGGCGCGACGAACCGGCCGGAAGTGCTCGACGCGGCCCTGCTCCGCCCGGGCCGCTTCGATCGGCAGGTGCTGGTGGACAAGCCTGACGTGAA
>JAYVYV010000503.1:0-2597 GCA_043783985.1 Acidobacteriota bacterium
GGGAGCCCTTGATCCCCAGCTGTTCGCTCGAGACAATCATCTCGGCGCTGGGAAACCAGTAATCGGCGCCCGCCTCGATGTGGTATTTCTCGCCGGTGGCCGGGTCGCTGATCGTACGCGGCTTGTACTGCGCGAAGGCCGGGGCGGCGACGCAGAGCAGGGCGGCGGCGAGGGCGGCCCATCGGGACAGGCAGATGGCGGGTGTGTTCATATCGCTGCACATATCGGCGTTTTTGGGGGCTGGCTGTAGGCCCGCGTCTCCGTGCGGTGACAGTCGGTGACAAGTGCCGTCTTTCCAGTACTTTTCGCCGATTTCCGCGCGATGGTTCGTTGACACTCCCATGACGGACGGCGTACAATTCGCGCGATTGACCTGTCCCCATCGGTTCGCCTTCCCCAACAGGTTGTTCATCCGTTCGTCCACGTCGTGACCGTCACGATCTGTCGGTAGTCCGTAGCTGTAGGAGGGATCCCCATGTCGGTGTCGCGCCGCGGTTTCCTTCAGGGCTTGGGAGTAGGTCGGACATCGCACGCCTCTGCCTTCGTCGCCGCTCGCGGTCATGAAGAGTACGTCGCGGAAGCGATACAGCAGCAGGGTCGCCAGTATGGCGGCGTGCGGCGTCCGAATCTCCCGCCTGGAGTGGAAGCCATTCGCATCAGCAGCAATGAAAACCCGCTCGGTCCCGGCAAAGCCGCGATCGACGCGATCCTGGGAAAGTTTCCCGAAGCCAACCGTTACCCGTTCAACAGCAGCCCGCTCGACGCCGACCTCGAGATTCTCCTCGCCAAGCTGAACACCGCGAAGCGTGAGAACGTCGTCCTCGGCGTCGGCTCTCAGGAACTGCTCAAGAACGCCGCCCGCGTCTTCATGTCGCCGACCAAGCACCTGGTCATGCCCTCGCCGACCTTTGATGACCCCGCAGGGTTCGTGCGCAACGTCCTCAACTACACCGTGAAGTCAGCGCCGGTGACCGAGAAGACGCTCAAGACGGATCTCGCCGCGCTGCTGCCGCACGTCAAGGGCGCGGGGCTGGTCTACATCTGCAATCCGAACAACCCGACCGCGACGATCAACAGCGCCCAGGAGATCAAGGACTTCATCGCCGAGGTGAAGAAGACCTCGCCGACGACGGCGGTGCTGATCGACGAGGCGTATTGCGACTACGTCAGCGACCCATCGTTCCAGACCGCGATCCCGACTGCCCTGGCGACGCCCGGCGTGCTGGTGTTGCGGACCTTCTCGAAAGCCTACGGGATGGCCGGCGTGCGCATCGGCTACGCGATGGGCGATGCCGCGACCGTGAAGAAGATGGCCGCCTACCGCATGCCGTACAACGTCAACACGTTCGGCGTCGCCGCGGCCATTGCCTCGCTCAAGGATCCGCAGCACATCAAGGAGGAAGCGGCCCGCAACAAGGCGGTGCGCGACTTCACGGTGAAGGCGCTGGCGGACATGGGCTACACGTCGACCGACTCGCAGACCAACTTCATCTTCACCGACATCGGCCGGACGATGACGGCCGCCGCGTTCCGCGACGCGTGCGCGGCCAAGGGTGTGCTGGTCGGCCGGGATTTCCCGCCGCTCCAAAAGACGTGGGCGCGCATCTCGCTCGGCACGATGGACGAGATGCAGAAGGCCACTGACGTATTCCGCAGCGTGCTCAAGCCGCCGACGACGACGTCGTCGGGGAAGGGGCAGTAGGAGACCACCATGGCCATTACACGACGCTCATTCGTTCAGACCGCCGCCATCGGCGCCGGCGCGGCGCTCACCAGCAATGTCTGGGGGCGCGGCCGTGAAAACAGCGTGTGGTCAGCCTTCGACGCGGAGCTCCACGCCGTCGAAAAAGGCATGATCTGCATCAGCAGCAACGAGAACCCGGTCGGGCCCGGCAAGAAGGTGCTCGACGGCCTCCGCGCGCTGCTCGAAGGCGGGGCCAAGCCGGGCCGCTACTCGAACCAGGTCGGCGAGCTCACCGAGGCGATCGCCGCGCACTTCAAGGTCAAGACCGAGAACGTGCTCGTCAGCGAAGGCTCCACGGAGATTCTCCGCGCGGCCACGCAGGTCTTCACGTCGAAGACCAAGCCGCTCGTCGGCACCATTCCGACCTACGAGGAATGCGCCGGCTACGCGGAGCTGATCGGACACCCGGTCAAAGGCGTGTCGCTCAACTCCGAGTTCAAGCTCGACGTGGACAAGATGGCCGACGCCGCCAAGGGCTCCGGGCTGGTCTTCTACTGCAACCCGAACAACCCGACCGCGACCTACGTCGGAGCGAAGGCGACGAAGGCCTTCCTCGCGAAGGTCAACAGCACCTCGCCCGAGACGACGATCCTCGTCGACGAGGCGTACTTCGATTACGTCACCGATCCGGATCACGAGACGCACATACCCGTGGCCGTCGAGAACCCGCGCGTCATCGTGGCGCGCACCTTCTCGAAGGCGTACGGCATGGCCGGCCTGCGTCAGGGCTACGCCATCGGTCACCCGGACACCATCAAGAAGATGCGTCCGTGGGTCGGCTCGAGCGGCACCGGATCGCTCAACGTGTTCGGCATGGCCGCCGCGACTGCGGCGATCTCGCAGGACGCGGACG
>JAYVYV010000504.1:0-6510 GCA_043783985.1 Acidobacteriota bacterium
GGCGCGATCGGCGATCGCACGCCGAGTCCGGATCGCGGCGTGTTCCGGAGCACCGACGGCGGAAAGACGTGGACGAGAGTGCTCTTCGTCGACGACACGGCGGGCTGCCCCTCCATCGTCGCCGCGCCCGACGCCCCGCGCGTGCTGTTCGCCACGTTGTATCCAGGCGTCGGCGTGAGAGGCGCATCGCCCGCGCGGCCGGTCACGCCGGGTCAGCCTGCGGCGGCGCCGGGCGAACCGCCGTTCAAGCCCGAGCCGTCGCTCTTCACGTCGATCGACGGCGGCGCGACGTGGACGAAACTGGCCGCGAAGGGACTCGCCTCGGCGCCGGTCGGCCGCCAGGCGCTCGCGGTCGTCGCGAAAAGCGGCGGCCGCATCGTGCTCGCGGGTCTGCAGGACGGGCTCTATCGATCGGAAGACGGCGGCGCGAGCTGGGCGCGCGCGAACCGCGATCCGCGCATCATGCCGGTCGGCGTCATCACCGTTCCGACCAACCCCGATCTGGTCTACGTGACGCAGACCACGCTGTATCGCTCGACCGACGGCGGCCGCTCGTTCGACGCGTTTGCGGGCGCGCCCAGCGGCGACGATTTCCAGCTGCTCTGGATCGATCCGCACCACTCCACGCGTCTGCTCGCCGGCGTCGACCAGGGCGCCATCGTCAGCGTCGACGGCGGGAGATCGTGGAGCAGCTGGTACAACCAGCCTACGGGTCAGTTCTACCACGTGATCACGGACGACCGGTTTCCCTACTACGTGTACGCCGCGCAGCAGGACAGCGGATCGGTCGCGGTCCCCAACCGCAGCGACTTCGGCGCGATCAGCTATCGCGACTGGCACTCGCCCGGCGGCTTAGAGTTCGGCTATCTCGCCCCCGATCCGCTCGATCCGGACATTGTCTTTGCCGGCGGCTGGTATCACACCGTGGTGCGATTCGATCGCCGCACCGGACAGATCGTGCACGTCTTCGTGCCGGGGGCGAAGTACCGGTCGGTGAACAACGCGCCGACGTTCTTCTCGCCGCACGACCCGCACGCGCTCTACTACGGGACGCAGTTCCTGATGAAGTCGTCGGACGCGGGCATGACCTGGACCGAAGTGAGCCCGGACCTCACCGACGTGCCGGCGCGGGCGCAGACGCCGCCGCGACCGCCGACGGCGACGATCACGACGTTTTCGCTATCGGCGATCAAGGCGGGCGTCATCTGGGTCGGCACGAACAACGGCGTCATTCAGACGACCAGCGACGGCGGCACGACGTGGAAGAACGTCTCGCCGGCCGACGCGCCCGCCAACGGCACGTTCGAGATCATCGACGCCGGCCGGCACGATGCGGCAACCGCGTATGCGACGCTCATCGTCCCGCAGGACAACCGTCCGTACGTCTACCGCACGACCGACGGCGGCGCGACCTGGCGGAAGATCGTCGAGGGGCTTCCCGACACCGCTTTCGCGCGCGTCGTCCGCGAAGACCCCGTACGCAAGGGGCTTCTGTTCTGCGGAACCGAAGGCGCGATGTTCGTGTCGTTCGATGCCGGCGATCACTGGCAAAGCCTTCAGCTCAACCTGCCGGCGTCGTCGATGCGCGATCTATGGGTCCACGGCGAGGATCTCGTGCTCGGCACCTACGGGCGCGCGCTCTGGATCCTCGACGGCATCACGCCGCTGCGCCAGCTGGACAGCGGCCCCGCGCGCACCGCCGTCAGGCTGTTCGAGCCCGCGCCGGCGATTCGCGTGCGATGGGACGTGAACGGCGACACGCCGCTGCCGATCGAAGTCCCCACGGCGCCGAATCCGCCGGAGGGCGCGATCATCGACTACTGGCTGCCGGCGATCCCCGCGGGCGAGATCACGCTGACGATCACCGACGCGCGCGGATCGGTGGTGCGCACGCTCAGCTCCGCTCCCCCACCAGCGGCGACCCTGCTGGCGAACGTGCCGGACTACTGGTTCGCGCCGCCCCCGGTGCTGACGAAGAACCGCGGGCTGAACCGCATCGCATGGAACCTCCGGTTTCCGAATCCGAAGATCCTGCCGTTCGGCTATTTCGGCGGGCTGTTGGACTTCGTCGAGTACACGCTCGCGGATCACGCGATCCCCGGCCGGACGCCGCGCGACCAGCCGGAGGGGCCGCTCGCCGTGCCCGGCCGCTACACTGTCGAGCTGTCCGCCGGCGGCAAGAGGGAGCGCCAGACACTGGTGGTTCGATCCGATCCACGCGCTCGGGCATCACAGGCCGATCTCGACGCGCAGTTCGAGCTCGGGACGCGCGTCACCGACGCGCTCGCGATCACCTACGACAGCTACGCTTCGATGAAGGCGCTGCGCGCGCTCGTCGCCGCTCGTGCGAAGGCGCTGGCGGAGGGCAAGGCGGGCAAGGACGTGACGGACGCGATTCAGGCGTTGGACAAGAAACTCGATGCGGTGCAGAACGGCACCAATGCCGCGCCCGGCGTGGGGCTGGTGAACCGCGATCTGGCGCGTTACTACATGATGCTGACCAGCGGCGACGCCCGGCCCCCCGATCGGCTGCGCGCCGCGGTGGCCGAGTCGTGCCAGGGGCTGGCCAACGCGATCGCGTCGTGGCGGAACGTCAACGCCACGGATCTGCCGGCGCTCAACGACACGCTCGCGAAGTTGACGCAGGCACCATTCGCCACGGCGCCGGTCCCGGCGATGCCGACGTGCGTCCAATAGCCACATCCGTCCATAAGAGAGGTACACGAATGATTCGACACGCAGCGCTGACGCTCCTGATGGCCGCGAATCTCCAGGCGCAGAACGCTCCCGCGCCCGCGGCGATTGCCAACAAGCTCGACACGCCGCAGGCGCGTGTGTACGTGGCGACACTCCTGCCCCACACGCCATCTCGATCGGTGAACGGCCATGCGACCAACCGCGTGCTGGTCTATCTGGACGACGGTGTCATGACACGGCAGGAGGGCGCCGACACCCAGACGATCGCGTTCCACCGCGGCGATGTCCGCTGGCGGCCGGCGAGCGGCGCATACGTCGCGGAGAACACGAGCGATCATCCGATCCGGATTCTGGAAATCGATCTGAAAGGCCGGCCCGCCGGCCCGGCACCCGCGTCACAACTGGATCCGGTGGTGGTCGATCCGCGCCACTACAAGATCGACTTCGAGAACGATCACGTGCGGGTTCTCCGCGTGCACTACGACGCGCGCGACACGGGCGCGCAGCACGAGCACATCCTGAACCGGGTCGTCGTGTATTTGAACGATCAGCCCGGGGCGAAGGCCGACGATGTGCGGATGTCCGGCGCCGCGACGCATACCGAACAGAACGCGAGCGACCAGCCGGCGGACAGAATCGCGATCGAGATCAAGTAGCGAAGTCCTGCCGGATCCGTTCGAGCAATTTCGGATCGACCGGCCGAGTATCCGGCTTCTGCGGCGCCTTCTCCGAATAGAGCAGGAGCTTGACGGCCTTGCAGTGCGGCCCGAGCGCCTGGGGATCGAACACGTAGAGACCTTCGCGAATGGCGTCGGTCTCCGACACACGCTGGTCGAGCGTGAACGGGTGGATCGGTGTCACCTCGACATCGCCGCAATAGGCGCGCAAGCGCGAAAACCCCGGCTTGAAGTGCTTGATCGCCGGCAGGGCGACGCCCTGCGTATACGCGGCGCCGCGCGCGACCGTCGTCCAGAAGCTCTCCGCCAGCTTCGGCGTGACGCGAACCACCAGGACCTGCGGAACGTCCGCGAAGTAGTCCGACCAACCGCCGAAGTCCTTCGGCGCGTTCGCCTGCCGCACGCTGTGCTGCTGGGCGGAGACCAGCGCAGGTGTGAGGAAGGCGATGTCGAAGTCGGACGAGGACATCTGGTAGGGGTTCAGGCTGCCCGCGTGACGCTTCACGGCCGCATCGAGCGCGCCGGGTGGAAACGGCTGCAGCGGTTCCACCGGAAGGAGTGTGGCGACCGGCCGCTTCCCGGTCTCCATCGCCTTCTCCGCGAACGTGACCGCCTCGCAGACATCGTCGGCGGGGACCACGCGGGCGTCCCTGCGCCTTCTTTCATCCTGGTCGTCCACGATCGACGTGAGTCCGACCACGTTGCCGCCGGTGTTGAAAACTGGTCCCCCGGTGCTGCCGGGCGCGAGCCTGAAGTCGGCGACGATCGCGTGCGGTGCCACTGTGAGGACGGCCCCCGGCGAGATCTCCTTCGGCCCGCTGAGCGGCGCGCCGATGGCCACGAGCCTCTGCCGGTCCGAGAACGGCGGCCTCGATCCGTTCGCGCACCCGAGCGGTGCCAGGCGGATCGACGTCGTGGTCGCGGAATCGATCCAGAGGACCGCGACATCTCGCGTCCGGTCGGCGACCAGGACACGCGCCGCCACTTTGACGGACGGCGTCAGCTGCACGTCCACTGCCGAGGCGCTGCCGACGACGCGTTGGCTCGTCACGACGAGCCCCGCGGCGTTCACCAGAAACCCCGAGGCGCGCGACTCCGGCGTCCAGACAGCGACGACGCTGTCTTGCCATTGCGGCAGGAGGAGCGGTGGGGCGATCTCGGCCGACGCGTCAGGCGAGGAGGCCGCGGGTGGGAGTCCGATCTCGGCGTTGTCCACGGTCAGTTCGAGCACGACGTCGCCGCCCGCCGCGATGTCGACGATCCGCGTCCACTGATAACCCTTGCCGCGGAATGCGACAGGCTCGTCCGACTCCACGGTGTAGTTGCCCGGAGGCAGCCTGACATCCGCGGTGCCGTCCGCCGAGGTGACGATCCGCCTGGGGGAAATGGTCGAAGGGTTGTCGCTGATGAGCAGGACGTGGCGCGGGATGGGCGTCGGGGCTCGGGCGGCATCGGTGAGCGTGACCTTGATGTGGAGGACGCCGGGCGCCTGGCCTGGCGCGGCGCCAGAGAAGGCCGCGACGAGCGCGAGCACGGTGAAAGGGCGGATCATCAACGACAGCGTCTCCCGCTTGAGCGATCGATGTCAATGCGAGAGGCCCCCGTCAGGCGGGGGTCCGCGCGGGCATTCAACGACGCTGGTATGATGCGCGACATTCGTCAACGAGGAGAGGGTGATGCACAAGACCATGATTGCGGCGGCGCTTACTGCGGGCGTGATGTTCGGGTACTCCGGCCGGGCGTGGACGCAGACGGATCAGAAGCTGCCGGTGGCCGGCTATGCGCCGGCGAAGGACATTCCCGGCGCCCGCGAGCTGCCGAATCCCGACGTCGACTACAAGGTCGTGTTCTCCGTGGCGGCGGTCGCGAAACCCGAGGAGATCCACCCCATGCTGAAGACCATCGCGCTCTACCTGAACACGCTCGCCCACAACGGCGTGCCGGCCGGCCATCGACACATCGCCGCCGTGTTCCACCAGGGCGGCGGGGACGCCGTGCTCGCCAACGACGTATACAAAGCGCGCCACAACGGCACGACGAATCCGAACATCGCGCTGCTCCACGAGCTGAAACAGGCGGGCGTCGAGCTCCGCGTCTGCGGACAGGGGCTACTCGGCAAGAATGTCGATCCGAAAGACGTGCTGCCCGACGTCCAGGTGGACCTCTGGGCGATGACGACGATGGTCAACCTGCAGCTGCGGGGCTACGTCCGCATCGGCGGATAGCGGTAGGCTAGCGGCCGTATGTCGAAAGTCCGGACTCTCTTCATCGTCTTCAAAAAATCGCCAGCGGATTGAGGGGCGATCCCGTTCCTTTTTCGATTCGGAGTGGCGCGGCCGTGCAGAGAAATTGGTAGCGATTGAGCCGCCTCGCGTGCTCCACGGACACGGGCACGCCCTCCGTGGCCAGAGCCAGGGCCTGCTTCCGTTTCGCCGGCGTGATCAAATTCGCGGCGCCAAGTTCGTCGTCCGCTCCCCATCGTCCCCAGTTCGACAGATCCTTCATCGCGCGGCGAAAGTCCGCGTCGCTCGCCATCCCCGGACGCGCATGACTCTGGCTCTGCGCGTAAGGGAGGGGAACGCGGACGCACAATGCGATCACGCTCATCACCAGCATTCTGCGCATCAGGATCTTCACGCTGTCTCCTTTTCGTAGACCGGGATACCGTTCCGCTTGCCGCGCGCGGCCTCGGGGCCTCGCAGACCACCGTCCAGGTGGACGGGCTGATGGTGAACGGGCTCGATAGGCCGTGCGTCGACATGTTGGCGACGGCGCGGTGCAGAACCTACTTCAACAGCTCCATGAGCCAGGAGATGGTTTACACGACCAGCGGCGCCGGGGTTGACGTCTCGGGTTCGCCGGTCGTCGCGCGATGCAACTCGCGCTGACGTCATAACCAGCCGCCGGAGAATCCCGCTCCTCGCAGGCCGGCCACGATGTAGGGACACTCTCGCATCAAGCGCCACACCAGCCCTGTTCGATAGTTCTCGATCATCAAAACCGTCGGTCCTTCGTTCAGCCCGAAATGCCACGGCGAAACCCAGCCGTCTGGATTGCCCGCGGCGCCCGGGTAGGTGGGGTTGAAGGAAGCCTTGAAGCCGTGCCGGTTCGACTCGGTCAGTTTGAGCTCGTGAAT
>JAYVYV010000505.1:0-6506 GCA_043783985.1 Acidobacteriota bacterium
GCTCATTCCTGCTCTGCACAACATCGCCACCCGGCTCCGCATCGACTCGGTGCGGGCCACCTCGGAGGCCGGCAGCGGCCATCCCACCAGCTGCATGTCGATGGCCGAGCTGACGGCGGCGCTCTTCTTCGCCGAGATGCGCTTCGATCCCAACGATCCCAAGAATCCCGAGAGCGACCGCTTCATCCTGTCGAAGGGGCACGCCGCGCCGATTCTGTACGCCGCGTGGGCCGAGGCCGGCGCGTTCGATCGCGCCGAGCTGATGAAGCTGCGCCAGATCGGCTCGGACCTCGAAGGCCACCCGACGCCGCGGCTCCCGTTCGTCGACGTCGCGACCGGCTCGCTGGGGCAGGGCATCTGCGCGGCGATCGGCACCGCGCTGAACGCGCGCCGCATCAAGTCGGACTACCGCACGTACGTCCTGCTGGGCGACGGCGAATCGGCGGAAGGTTCGGTCTGGGAGGCGGCCGACGTCGCGGCAATGGACAAGCTCGACAACCTCTGCGCGATCACCGACGTCAACGCGCTCGGCCAGAGCCGCCCGACGATGTTCGAGCACGACATGGGGCAGTTCGAGCGGCGCTGGAAGGCGTTCGGCTGGCATGCGATCGTGGTCGACGGCCACGACCTCGCGCAGATTCTCGACGCGCTCGCGCAAGCCAAGGCCACCAAGGGTCAGCCGACGATGATTCTGGCGCGCACGATCAAGGGGAAGGGCGTGGCGTCGGTCGAAGGGCATCAGGGCTGGCACGGCAAGCCGTTCAAGAAGGGCGCCGAGCTCGACCAAGCGCTCGCCGAACTCGAGAAGCAGTTCGTGCCGGTGCCGGCCGGCGGACCGGCGGCGAACCTCGCGGACACGATTCCCAAGCCGGCGTCCAAGCCGCACGGCGTCGACAATCCGAAGCCGATCGCGGCGCCCGCCTACGCGCTGGGCGACCTCGTCGCGACGCGCGAGGCCTACGGCACCGCGCTCGCCAAGCTCGCCGAATCCGATCCGCGCGTGGTCGCGCTCGACGCCGACGTCAAGAACTCCACCTTCAGCGATCGCGTCGAGAAGGTCGCGCCGGAGCGCTTCTACCAGAATTTCATCGCGGAGCAGGTGATGGTCGGCGCGGCGATGGGGCTCGCGGCGCGCGGCGCGATCCCGTTCCCGTCGACGTTCGCCTGCTTCCTGACCCGGGCCGCCGATTTCGTCCGCATGGCCGCGATCAGCAATGTCGGCATCAAGCTCGCGGGGTCGCACGCCGGCGTGTCGATCGGCGAAGACGGACCGTCGCAAATGGCGCTCGAGGATCTGGCGATGTACCGCGCGGAGCCCAACTACACGGTGCTCTACCCGTCGGACGCGGTGAGCGCAGAGCGCCTGCTCGCCCTGATGGCGTACCACCCGGGCCCGGCCTACATGCGCACCAGCCGTCCGAAGACACCGGTGATCTACACGACCGAGGAGATCTTCACGATCGGCGGGCTGAAGGTGCTGCGCCAGAGCGCCGCGGATGTCGCCACGGTCATCGGCGCCGGCATCACGGTCTTCGAGGCGCTGAAGGCCTACGACACGCTGACGGCGGGCGGCACGGCGATCCGCGTCATCGACCTCTATTCGGTCCAGCCGGTCGACCGGGCCGCCCTCGTCGCGGCCGGCCGCGCGACCGGCGGACATCTGATCACAGTCGAGGATCACTATTCGGCGGGCGGCATCGGCGACGCGGTGGCCGACGCGGTGGCCGACGCCGGCCTCACCGTCCATCGTCTCGCGGTCCGCGAGATTCCGCGCAGCGGAAAACCCGAAGAGCTGGTGGAACGGTTCGGCATCTCCGCATCACACATCGTGGAGGCTGTCCGCGCGGCCATGAAGAGGAAATAGCCACCAGGGGGAGGACTCGGAGGCCGGAGCCCGGAAGAGGGTTCTGGACCCGTGCGCCCCCACTGTCCTGCGCGGCCAAGCGCTCGCGTTATCGCCCGCGCATCCCTTTCTTCATCTCCGCCTGCATCGCCTTCAGCTGCGCCTTCTGATCCGCGGTCAGGATCTGCAAGACCTCGGCGTGAGCGTGCGCGCGGGCGACCGCGGCGTCGGCGTCCACCGCCGAGGCCTCGGCGCTCTTCTGCCGGATCAGCGCCTCGTCCACGGCGTCAGCCGCGATCGCCTCGTCCAGCGCCACGTGGGCGGCTCGCCCGCGTTCGGCGAGCGCTCTCCACTCGTCTTTGTGCGCGTCGGCTATGCCCTTGACGTGATCCCGCTTCGCGTCGGTCAGGCCGAGCTGCGGCCCGAGCATCGGCAGCATCCCCATCGGTCCGCCCGGTCCGCCGAACCGGCCGGGGCCACCCGGTCCGCCGGGGCCGCCCCGCCCCATCTCCCTGCCGCGAAACGGCGGGGGCTGCGGGTTCGTATTCTGATCCTGGGCGTGGACGTACGCGCCGGCGCTCACGCCGACGACGATGAAGCCGGCGCCGAGGGTGAGGGTCAGGCGTTTCATGGGTGCAGTCATATCGCGTCTCCTTCTAGTAGATTGGACCGTGCCCCGGTGAAGGGGGCATGGACAAACGGTGAAAAAACTGTGACCGGTGCCCCGCGCGTGCTCGTGGTGGAAGACGAGCCGAACATCCGCGAACTTGTCTGTCTGCACCTGGGGCTCGAAGGCTACGCGTGCGACGCCGCGGCCGACGGTCAGGCGGCGCTCACGCGCGCCGAGGCCGAGCGCTTCGACCTGCTCGTGCTCGACGTGATGCTGCCGGGGCTCAACGGGGTGGCGCTGTGCCGCGCCGTGCGCCGAGGACGCACGAACGGTGACGTGCCCATCCTGATGCTCACCGCGCGCAGCGAGGAGTCGGACAAGGTGATCGGCCTCGAGAGCGGGGCCGACGACTACCTCACCAAGCCGTTCGGCGTGCGCGAGCTGGTGGCACGGGCGCGCGCGTTGCTGCGGCGTCCGCTAAGGGCCGAGGCGGCGCCGCCGCTCAACGGCGACGAGAACGCGCCTGAACCGCCGGTACGCATCCACGGGATCGACATCGACCCGGCCCGCCGCCGCGTGCGGATCGATGGCCGCGACGTCGAGCTCACCGATCAGGAGTTCCGGCTGCTGCACATGCTCGCGGCCCACCCCGGGATCGTGTTCAGCCGCGAGGCGCTGCTCAGGAGAATCTGGCGCGGCGACACCTACGTCACCGTCCGCAGCGTGGACACGCTCGTCAAGCGGCTGCGGCGAAGAATCGAAACCGATCCCGCGCAGCCGCGTTTCCTGCTGACGGTCTGGGGCGTCGGCTACAAGTTCGCCGACGTATAGGAAGGAACCGCCGAGACCGCAAAGACCGCCGAGAAACATTTTGTGCGCTGCGGTCTCCGCGCTCTCCGCGGTCTTTTCTCAGTCGTCGTTGGGTGTCGGCGGGAGCGCGCGTTTGTGAGCGCCCGATCGCGTGAGCCGTTCGATCTTCATCGCCAGCGCCGGTGACACCCCCTGCGGCCCCTCGTCCAGGTACCGCTCGAGATCCGCGTAGGTGAAGCCCATCTCTTCCTCGTCGCTCTGACCGATCCACAGGCCGGCGCCAGGCGTGCGCTCGATGACGGCAGACGGAACGTCGAGCTCGCGCGCCAGCGCGCGGACCTCGCTCTTCACGAGGTGTCCAATCGGCAGCAGGTCGGATCCGCCGTCGCCGTGTTTGGTGAAGTAGCCGATCGAGAGCTCGGATCGGTTGCCGGTGCCGGCGACGAGGTAGTCCAGGCTGTTGGCCAGAAAGTACAGGGTCGTCATCCGCAGGCGCGGTTTGACGTGGGCGAGCGGGAGCCGGGCGCGGATCGGATCTGCCGGCTTCGGCCCGCGCGTCTGCCCGGGCAGCGCCATCAGCGCGGACTGCGCGGCCGCGATCGTCGTGTCGTACGCCACGGAGAGGTCCACGCGGACGGTGGTCAGCGAGAAATGCCGCGCCACGATCGCGGCGTCGCTCTCGTCTTGGGGATCGCTGTGCACCGGCAGGATCGCCGCGATGACGTGGCCCGGCGCCGCCAACTGCGCGAGCCGCGCAACGACCGCGGAATCGAGGCCGCCGCTCAGCCCGACGACAAAACCGCGCGCCCCCGTCGACGCCAGCTGTCGACGCATCCATCCCGCAATCCGTTCAGCCGTCGGCATGCCCGTGGATTCTATCGCGACGCGTATGGATGGGCTAAACTGCTGAATATTCAGGGTTTACAATCAAACCGACCTCGGATAAGATGTCTGCACGTTTCCGCGTCCCCCCGCGGAACACCCTTCTTACAACTTATCGAACGTGTCCGGTCCAGGCCGGACGAGGGAGTTCCTCGTGTTTGCACGACGGTTTCATCGCCGAGCGATCATTCTCGTGGCCACGCTGCTGCTGGTCGTCGCGTCCGGCGGCTTCATGTTCCTGCGCGCCCGCCAGGCTCACGCCGTGGTTCAGGTGCCCTTCTCCGATCTGCTGCGGCACCTCGACAGCGGCGCCGTCTCGGCGGTCCTGGTCAACGGCGACATTCTCGACTTCACGCTGGCGAGCGGTTCCACGTTCCGCACGATCGCGCCGGCCAACTACGTGACGGCCAACGCGGGGTTCGTGACGGATCTCGCGAAGAGACGCGTGCGGATCGACGTCCAGAGGCCGGTGGAACCGTCGACGTACAACTATGTCGCGCTCCTGCTCGGCCTCGGCTTCGTCGGCGCGATCGGCTTCATGATGTACCGCGTCACGTCGGGCCGCATTCCGGCGCTCGAGAGCAAGACGCGGGAGGCTGATTCCGACCGGACGACCGTCACGTTCGCCGACGTCGCCGGCGTGGACGAGGCGAAAGAGGAAGTGAAGGAAATCGTCGACTTCCTGCGCGAGCCCGGCCGTTTCGAGGCGATCGGCGGGCGGATTCCGAAAGGCGTGCTGCTGGTCGGCCCTCCGGGCACCGGCAAGACGCTTCTGGCCCGGTCGATCGCGGGCGAAGCGAAGGCGCCGTTCCTGTTCGCGAGCGGCTCGGACTTCGTCGAGATGTATGCCGGCGTCGGCGCGTCGCGCATCCGCAAGCTGTTCAAGGACGCGCGCCGCCATCCGTCGTGCATCATCTTCATCGACGAGCTCGACGCCGTCGGCCGCAGCCGCGGCGGCGGCTCGCTCAGCCACGAAGAGCGCGAGCAGACGTTGAATCAGCTGCTCGTCGAGATGGACGGCTTCGCACCCAACCAGGGGGTCGTCGTCATCGCGGCGACCAATCGGCCGGACATTCTCGATCCGGCGCTGCTGCGGCCGGGCCGCTTCGATCGGCAGGTCACCGTGGGCGCGCCGGACGTGAAGGGACGCGAGGAGATCCTCCGCATTCACGCGCGCAAGGTCGCCGTCGGCGTGGACGTGAACCTGCGTCAGATTGCGCGCGGCACGCCCGGCTTTTCGGGCGCCGAGCTCGCGAACCTCGTGAACGAGGCCGCGCTGCTCGCGGTGCGGGGCGGGCGCCAGATGGTGAGCGACCGCGACTTCGATCAGGCGCGCGACAAGGTCCTGATGGGCGCGGAGCGCAAATCGCTGACGATGACCGAGCACGAGCGGATCACCTGCGCGTACCACGAGTCGGGCCACGCGGTCGTCGCGGCGCTGCTGCCGAGCGCCGACCCGCTGCACAAGGTGACGATCATCCCGCGCGGCCGCGCGCTCGGCGTGACGATGCAGCTGCCGGAAGGCGATCGCCACACGCACACACGCGAGTTCCTCGAGGCCCAGATCGCGATCCTGATGGGCGGCCGCATCGCCGAAGAGCTGTTCCTCCGTCAGATGACGAGCGGCGCGGGCAACGACATCGAGCGCGCGACAGACATCGCGCGGCGGATGGTCTGCGAGTTCGGCATGTCGGCGGCGCTTGGCCCCCTGGCGTACCGCACACCCGGGAACCCGTGGGAGACCGACAAGGGCGTGGGGATCAGCGAAGCGACCGCGCAGCGCGTGGACGAGGAAGTGCACGAGCTCGTGATGCGCGGCTATGAAACCGCGCGCCAGGTCATCGCGAAGAACCGCAAGGCGGTGCGGGCGATGGCGGAGGAGTTGCTGGTCGTCGAGTCACTCGACGCCGACGGCATCAGGGCGGTCATGGCGGCGGCGGCTTGAGAATCTCTGGATCTGAGGATCTGAGGATCTGAGGATCTGAGGATTTGAGGATTTGAGGATCTGAGGATCTGAGGATCGAGGATCTGAGGATCTGAGGATCTGAGGATCTGAGGATCTGCCAGCGGTTGCGCCATCAGGAAATCGCGTCGGCGGCCGGCGAGTCGGGCCACACCGGCTCCGGCCGCGCGACGTAGCCGGCGTGACCCAGGCGTCCCTGAAACAACGCCGTCTCCGACGCCCAGAACGTCAGCTTGATCCAGAGCCTCGCGACCACGTAGATCTGTCCCATCGCGACGCCGAGCCACATCGTGATCCCCGCGCGACCCGCTCCTGGCGCCACGGTCGCGTAGAGCCCCAGCGCGGCCACGAACACCGCGAAGTTCAGCAGGAACAACGCGACCGCGGCGCCGGGGTTG
>JAYVYV010000506.1:0-6504 GCA_043783985.1 Acidobacteriota bacterium
TCCGACGAGCAGCGAAGGCGGCTGCGTGCGAGCAACACCAGCGTCATCAAGTTGAATCATGTCGTGCACCACGGCGCGATCGGCCATCACGTGCAGAACTACTACGCCTACGCCGGCGATTCCGAGATCGGCCGTGTGGCCGCTGTCGACTGCGCGAGCCGCATCGGCATGTTCCTGGGCGGGACGATGGCGGAGGGGTGGGCGTGCTACGCCACGGACCTGATGGACGAGGTCGGCTTCCTGACGCCGGACGAATCGCTGGCGCAGCAACACTCGCGCGCGCGTCTGGCTGCGCGCGCGGTCGTCGATCTCGGCCTGCACGACGGAACGCTGTCGTTCGGGGACGCGATCGCCGTGTATCGTGATCGCATCGGGATGTCGGAGGATGCCGCTCGGGCCGAAGCGTGCAAGAACTCGATGTGGCCCGGGACCGCGCTCATGTATTGGCTGGGCACCGACGCTCTGCACCGGCTGCGCAAAACGCGTGAACGCGCCGACGGATCGGACTTCAGCCTGCGACGGTTTCACGATCGCGTGCTCTCGTTCGGATCGATACCCGTCCCGTTGCTGGAGCGGATCTGGTGATCCGCACCGCGCGGCGGGAGCTGGTCGCCGCGATGGCGCTCGTCGCCGTCGTCGCGTCCTTCGCATGCGGCAAGCGGGCGGGTGGGCGCCCATCGAACGATCTGTTGATCGTCGGCTACGACCGCGAGCCGGACACGCTCAACCGTTTCAGCACGCACATCCTCGAGGACATTCAAACCTGCATCGTCGAGGGGCTGACGACCACCGATGAACGAATGCGCGTGGTGCCTTTATTGGCGACCGTGGTGCCCACGATGCAGAACGGCGGCGTCCGGCTTCGGGACGACGGCGGCATGGATGTCGTCTGGACGCTGCGTCCCGGTGTGACGTGGCACGACGGCACGCCGTTCACGTCCGCGGACGTGCAGTTCACGGTCGACGCCATCAACGGGCCGAACTACAACCCGGAAAGCACGGACGGTTTCGATCGGATCAGCTCGGTCGACACGCCGGATCCGCTGACCGCCATCGTCCATTACAAGGAGATCTACGCCCCGTACGACATCCAGTTCATCCGCGGGGCGCTGCCGAAGCACATCCTGCAGGGGCGCGACATCGACCGGGCGCAGGATTACAACCGGAACCCGCTCGGCACAGGGCCCTACCGCGTCGTGGAGTGGAAGTCCGGCGAGTACATCCTCCTCGAGCGGGTCGCTCACTATTGGCGCGGCGACGCCTATCCGAAGATTCGACGCCTGCTCTTCAAATTCGTCGCCAATACCAGCACGCGCATCAACCAGTTGAAGAACGGCGAAGTGCACGTCGTGGCGCTGGCGCCGTGGGACAAGTATCGCGAGATGATCGGCATTCCCTCGATCGTCGTGGCCAAAACGCGCGGCAACGCCTACGAGCACGTGACGCTGAACGAGCGTCAGTTTCCGCCGTTTGCAGACGTCCGCGTCAGGCGCGCGCTCATTTCGGCGCTCGATCGGGAGCTCTACACGCGAACGATCCTCGACGGTCTCGCGCCCGTCGCCGACGGCCCAATCCAGCCGGTGTCGTGGGCGTACACCGACCGCATCGCCCGGTATCCGTTCGATCCCCGGAACGCCCGCGCGCTGCTGGACGAGGCCGGTTGGAGGGCAGGCGCGGACGGCATCCGCGTGCGCGACGGGAAGCGGCTTTCTTTCACGCTCATCACCCAGGCCGGATACGCCATTCGAGAGAGCATGGCCCAGGCGATCGAGCGGCAGCTCCGCGACGTCGGTGTGGACGTGAAGGTCGAGCTGCACGATGGCACGGCGATCAGCGCCATCTGGTTCGAGGGACGCTTCGACGCCATGCTGCACTGGTGGCAGATGCCGTCGGACCCCGAATTGACGACGTTCTTCGCGTCGGATCGCACGCCGCCGGCGGGACGCAACATCAACTACTTTCGCGACGAGGAGCTGACGCGGCTGCTGTATGCATCGGACCGCACGGTCGATCGGGCGGAGCGAAAAGCGCTGCTCGAGCGCGCACAGGTGATCATCGCCGACGCCGTGCCGGAGATTCCGCTGTACAGCGTGACGCGCCTCGACGCGGTGCCCGCCACCCTGGCGAACTTCAAGGGCAACCCGACCAATACCGGCATCTTCTGGAATGTTCACGAGTGGGAAATCAAATAAGCTCACCATCGTGACGCGCTTCGTCGCCCGCCGCTGCCTGCAGGCCGTCCCGCTGCTTGTCATCGTCTCGGCGCTGGTGTTCCTGCTGATTCACGCCGCGCCCGGCGGCCCGTTGGCGGTCTATCTCGCCAATCCGAACGTGCGGCCAGAGGACATCGAACGATTGCGTCGCGCGCTGGGACTCGACCGGCCGCTCTGGCAGCAGTACTGGACGTGGCTCTGGGCGTTTGCGCGCGGCGATTGGGGGTATAGCTTCAGCGACGGGCGGCCGGTGGCGGCGAGAATTCTCGAGCGCGTGCCGGCGACGCTCGAACTCGTCGGTGCCGCGCTGGTCTGTGCGATCGTGCTGACGGTGCCCGCGGGTGTTCTGGCGGCGGTCCGCCGCGATCGCTGGTTCGACCGTCTGACGACGATCGTCTCGACGGTGGGCATCTCGCTGCCGGGCTTCTGGTTCGGCCTGCTGCTCCAGATGATCTTCGCCGTCGCCCTGGGCTGGCTGCCATCGTCGGGCCGCGCCACGGCCGGTGGCGCCGACGTCATCGACCACCTGCAGCATCTGCTGCTGCCGACCGCGGTGCTCGCGTTCGCCCTCGCGTCCGGCTGGTCGCGCTACCTGCGCGGCTCCATGCTCGAGACGCTGTCGCTGCCGTTCATCGTCTCGGCGCGGGCGCGGGGGCTGCCGGCGCGCCGCGTGGTGCTGCGCCACGCGTTGCGCAACGCGCTCGGTCCGCTCGTGGCCATCGTGACGGTCGATGCGGCGCTGCTCGTGTCCGGCGCCGTCGTCACGGAAAGCGTGTTCGCCTGGCCCGGCCTCGGGAGTCTCTTCACTGAAGCACTCGCGCGCCGCGACTACACCGTCCTCATGGCGCTGCTGATGTTGTCGGCGACGGCGGTCGTGGCCTTCAACATCGTCGCCGATTTCGCGCACGCCGTGATCGACCCGCGGCTCGCGGTGTCCTGATGCGGCTGCCGGCGCTCGTCCTCGTGTGTCTCGTCGCCGCCGCGATTGCCGCGCCTGCCGTCGCACCGTACGGACCCGAGCGCATCGACCTCGCCCGGCGTCGGGAAGCGCCGTCGGCGGCTCACCTGTTCGGCACGGACGAGCTCGGGCGCGATGTGCTCACCAGGGTCGTGTACGGGGCGCGGGTGTCTCTCGCGGTCGGTCTGCTTTCGGCTGCCGTGGCCGGCGTATGCGGCGTCGCGATCGGCGGAGCGGCGGGCTATGTCGGCGGTGCGCTCGACGAGGTGTTGATGCGCGTCGGCGATGGCATGCTCGCGATACCGCGGCTGCCGCTGCTGATGATCGCGGCGGTTGTCCTCCAGCCGTCCGTTCCGCTGCTCATCGCGCTGATCGGGCTCGCCGGTTGGATGGAGACAGCGCGCGTTGTGCGCGCGCAGATCAGAACACTCGGGGGCGCGGGCTTCGTCGAGAGCGCGCGGGCGGCGGGCGCCGGCCCCGTGCGCATGTTGCTGCGGCACCTGCTCCCAAACGCCGCACAGGCGGTGGCGGTGTCGCTGACGCTGGCGGTGGCGCGCGGCATCCTGCTGGAGTCGGCACTCAGTTTCTTCGGAGTCGGAGTGCGTCCGCCCGCGGCCAGCTGGGGCAACATGCTCTATCAGGCGCAGACAGCGCTGGCGACCGAGCCCTGGCTGGCGATCACGCCCGGCGCGTTCATCCTGCTGACGACGGTCTCGGTCAACCTGATTGGCGATCGTCTGGCGAGCCGTCCCACTGGGTAGCTCGCGACGCTACTCGATCACCGGTCGCTCGTCGCCCGGCAGCAACAGCCGGCGATGGGCCCACCACGGCGCGATGCCGTTGGTCATGACGCGCTCGTGGAACTCGCGCAGGCTGAACTCCGAGCCGCGCGCCGCCTGATAGTCGCGCCTCAGCGTGAGCGCGCCCAACTTGCCGAGGAAATACCCGCCGTAGGTGGGGTCATAGGTACCGCGCACCGCCTCCTGCCGCGCCGCCGGCGCCGGCAGATGCGCCTCGCGCTCGAACAACTGCGCCGCCTGATCGATGGACCACTCGCCGCTGTGAAGGCGGAGTCCCGCGATGAGCCGGCAGATTCTCGTGAGCGCCTCGCTCGTCTGGGCCAGACGGTAGCGGGGGTCGTCACGCATGAACCCTTCGTCGCTGATCATCTGCTCCGCGTAGTGCGCCCAGCCGTCCTGGCCCGATGAAGGCTGCGGGAACGGATTGAGTCCGATCCAGATTCGACGGATCTTCCCCGGCGTCCGCCGCATGAAGAGGCTGTGGACGTAGTGTCCCGGCGCCACTTCGTGCGCGGAGATGTCCGCCAGCGTGGCGTAGTTGAACTTCTGCAGCCAGAGGTTCTGGCGCTCCGCCGGCCAGTTCGCTTGCGCGTCGGTGATGTAGTAATAGCTCGTCACCGGCCGCGGTTCGAGCGGCGGCGAGGAATGCATCGACGCAAGGCCAAGATCGTAGATGGGAGCCGCGGCGACGATGACGCGCTCGCCCGGGGGGAGATCGACCAGACGGCGGTCGCGAATGAATGCGAAGAGCTGATCGACGGTCTGCTGTGCCGCCGCGACCACCTCGCCGCGCCCGGGGTGGTCGTTGAGCACGTCGCGCCAGATGTCGAGGGCCGGCCGGCCGGGGGCGACGCGGGCGGCGGCCGCGGTGAATTCCGCCTGGACCTTCGTCAGTTCCCGCTCGCCAATCGCCAGTAGCGTCGGCGCGGGTACGTCGATGAGTTCTTCCGCACGGTAGCGCGCCTCGACGTTGCGCGTGCCGATCGCGTAGTTGCCCGTTGCAGACTGAAGCACCGTGGTCTCGAGGTCGGCGGTATAGGCATCGATCGCGCGGCGGGCCTGGCCGGCCGCCGCCGACAGCGCCTTCTGCAGTGCCGCGTCGGGCACCGCCGCGAACGCCAGCGGGAGATCGTGCCCCACCAAATCTGACGCCCCGTGAAACATTGTCGCCGCGCGTTCGACGAACACCTGGGGCGGGGTCCTGATGTTCGCTCGCGCGGCGGCGAGGAGCGACGGCACGCCGCGCAGCTTGGCGGCCGCCTGCTTCATCCGTGCCGCCGCGGGCGACGACTCCATCGTCATCAGGTCGTGGACGCCGTCGGAGATGGCCGCGGCGTAGATCATCGGGTTGCGTGTCCACGTGCGGACCGTGTCGAGATCCAGCAGCCAGCCGTCGACGATGCCCAGAAGAATGCGATGGTCGACACGTTGGTCGGGCGTCAGCCGCGAGACGTCGAACTTGTCCAGCTGACGTCGCGTGTCGCGCAGCCAGGCGATCTCGGCCGCGATGGACGACGGTGAGAAGTCTTCGAGCCGACCGTCGTGAGCATGGAGGCCATTGCCGGCAGCAATCGACGGGTGGTACCAGGCGAAGCGATCGAGATATGCGTCGACAAAACGCGTGAAAGGTGTGGGGCTGTCCGCGGCCGCTCCGACGGCGACCGACCGTCCCGTCAGGATGGACACCAAGGCGAGGATGCCGATCGTCCCCGCGACGACGTGCCGATGCGTGCCGCTCATGCCGGCTTGATTGTACTTGCGTCAGGCGAGCCGCTGCGCCTTCCATGGACGGCGGTCGGCGGCGGCGGTCGGGGCCGGTTGGTTCGAACCGATCGAGAACCCGTTCGGCCCAAGAGTGTTACCTATGTGCTCGGCGGAATGAACTGTCACCCATGTGTCCGGAATAGACCTGCCAGGCATCACAGCCGCTGGATCTTGAGGTAGTTCGCGTCGCGGCGGCTCAGGTCGGAGCTGATGCTGACGAACACGGCGGTGGCGCCTGCGGCGACGAGGCCGCGCGCGACGAGCTCGGCGCCGACGCGCGCGCTCGCCTCGTCGAGGTTGTCGCCAAGGGTCATGCACAGCGGGACGACGCCCCAGTAGAGTGTCAGCCCACGGCCGGTGTGGACGCGCTCGGTGGCGGCGATGATCGGTGCGTGCGGCCGCAAGGCCGAGAGCCAGCGCGCGGTCGTCCCGCCGCGCGTGACGGCGACAATCGCCTGGGCCGCGCTACGGTCGGCGAGGGTGACCGCGGCCTCGCACAGCGCGCGCGCGTGATCGTCGTGCACCGTCGTCGGCTGAAGCACGGCGACGTCGTGGAGCGGCGAGGTTTCCGCGTCGCCGATGATCGCGTTGAGCGTTTTGACGGCGCGCACCGCGTGGGCGCCGACGGCGGTCTCGCCCGCGAGCATGATGGCGTCGACGCCGTCCTCGACCGCGTTGGCCGCGTCGTTCACCTCGGCGCGGGTCGGGCGGGCCTCGCTGGTCATCGACTCGAGCACCTGCGTCGCCACGATCACCGGCTTGCCGGCGA
>JAYVYV010000507.1:0-2582 GCA_043783985.1 Acidobacteriota bacterium
GTCGGCGCCGCGCTCGAAGCGCGAGGACGCTTCGGTCTTCAGGCCGAGTCGCTTGCTTGTGCGTCGCACGGAGGCCGGTTTGAAATACGCGCTCTCGAACACCACGGTGGTGGTCGCCGCCGAAACCTCGGAGCCGGCGCCGCCCATGACGCCGGCCACCGCCTGCGCGCGTTCGCGGTCCGCGATCACGAGCATGTCGGGCTCGAGCGTTCGCTCGATGCCGTCGAGCGTGGTGATCGTTTCACCCGGCTTCGCCCGGCGGACGCGGATGCCGGCGTCTGCGAGCCGTGCGAGGTCGAACGCGTGCATCGGCTGGCCGAGCTCCTGGTTCACGTAGTTGGTGATGTCGACGATGGCGCTGATCGGGCGGACACCGGCGGCCGTCAGCCGCGCCGCCAGCCACGCGGGCGAAGGTCCCATGCGCACGGTCGCGACCGCCGCCGCGTAGCGCGGGCACAAGTCCTCGTCGTCGATCGACACGGTGATCCGATCGTCCGCAGCGCTCGTGCCCTGCGCCACGGCGATCGGGACCGCCGCGAGCCGCACGGTGGCCGTCGGGGCGGCGCCTGGCAGCGCGATCGGCAGGTCGTAGGCGGTGGCCACCTCTCGCGCGAGCCCGAGCACGCTCAGGCAGTCGGGCCGGTTCGCGGTCACCTCGAAATCGATCACCGCGTCGTCGCCGCCGAGCGGCTCGATCGACGCGACCTCGAAACCGCGCAAGGCAAGCGTCTGCGCCACGTCTTCCGGGGACGCCTTGACGTCGACGAACTCACGAAGCCAGGACAGGACCAGTCTCATATCGTTCGTGGTTCGACGTTCGCGGTTCGTCGTTCGTGGTTCGTCGCTCGTGGTTCGTCGCTCGTGGTTCGCGGCTGCGCTGGGAACGCAGAACGTCGAACGCCGAACGCCGAACGGAGAACGTCGAACGCCGAACGTCGAACGCCGAACGTCGTCCTCACCTCAGTACGGAAACTGCTCGAGGAACCGCAAATCGTTTTCGTAGAACAGCCGGATGTCCTCGACCTGGTAGCGCAGGATCGCGACGCGCTCGATGCCGATGCCCCACGCGAAGCCGGTGTAGGTCTCGGGGTCGTAGCCCACCGCTTCGAACACCGCCGGGTGGACCATGCCGCACCCGCCCAGCTCGATCCAGCCGCTTTTCTTGCACATCGCGCAGCCGGCGCCGTCGCACTGCCAGCAGCTCACGTCGATTTCCGCGCTCGGTTCGGTGTACGGGAAGAAGCTCGGACGGAATCGCAGCCGCGACCGCTCGCCGAACATGTCCCGCGCGAAGGCGAGCAGCGTGCCCTTGAGGTCGGAGAGCGAGATCCCTTCGCCGACGACGAGCCCTTCCATCTGGGAGAACATCGGCGTGTGCGTCAGGTCCAGGTCGTCGCGGCGGTACACCCGGCCGGGTACGACGATGCGGATCGGCGGCTGGTGCGCCTGCATGTAGCGAATCTGCATCGAGGAGGTGTGGGTCCGCAGCAGCGAGCGGACCCGGGATGGATCGTCGCCTTGCATCGGCGGCATCGGGCTCGACAGGTAGAGCGTGTCCTGCATGTCGCGCGCGGGGTGCTCGGCCGGCATGTTCAGCGCGTCGAAGCAGTGCCACTCGTCCTCGACCTCCGGCCCCTCGACAATCGCGAACCCCATGCGCGTGAAGATCTCTTCCATGCGATCGCGCACGACGGTCAGCGGATGGCGATGGCCCAGCCGCGGCCGGCGTCCAGGGAGCGTCACGTCGACGCCGCCAGCGGGCGCCGCGTTCTGCGCGGCTTCTTCGTACGTCTTCCACCGCGCCTCGATGGCGACCTTCAGCGCATTCGCATATTGACCGATGTGCTTCTTCTGATCGGCAGGCGCGCTGCCGATCAGCTGCATCCAGGAGGCGACGATGCTGTTCTTGCGCCCGAGATAGCGGTCGCGGAGCGACTTGGCGTCTGCGACGGACGTGGAGGCCGCCAGCTCGCGCTCGAACGCGGCAGCGTGCGCATCGACCGACGAGGGGCTGGGTTGAAGGAGGTCGGACATGAGCAGGGCTCGGGGGCCAGGGCGTGGGGCTGGACAGGCCACCCGTTCTGCCAGCGCCCAGTCCCCCGTCCCTGGCTCCTGTTGTTATGCGCGAGCAGCCGCTTTGGCGTTCGCGGCCTTCGATGCCGCGGCCTTCTCGGTGTTTTTCACCGACTTGGCCGCCATCTTCGCGGCGGCCTTGGCCTGCTTTGCCAGCGTGGCAAAGGCCGCCGGGCTGGAAATCGCCAGCTCCGACAGGCTCTTGCGATCGAGCGTGATCCCGGCGTTCTTCAGTCCGTTGATCATCTGCCCGTAGGTGAGCCCGTGTTCGCGGGCGGCCGCGTTGATGCGGACGACCCACAGGCGGCGGAAATCACGCTTCTTGCGGCGGCGGCCGACGAAGGCGTACTTGAGCGCCGTGTCGACCGACTCTTTCGCAGCGCGATACAGCTTGCTCTTGTTGGCGTAGTAGCCCTTCGCGAGGCCAAGCAGTTTCTTGCGCTTGGCGCGCCGGACCGTTCCTCTCTTTACACGCGGCATTCTCTATCTCCCGGAATTTCAGATTTCAG
>JAYVYV010000508.1:0-18668 GCA_043783985.1 Acidobacteriota bacterium
GGACAAGACGATCGCGCACGCGATCATCGACTCGTACAGCCAGGCGTCGATCAAGGAGCGCAGCCCCGAGGTGCACCTGTTCATCGAGATGCCGCCCGACGCGCTCGACGTCAACGTGCACCCCACGAAAGCGGAGGTCCGCTTCCGCGATCAGTCGTTGGTGCACGAGGTCGTGCGCCGGGCGCTGCGGGACGCGCTGGGGAACAGCGCCGCGCCGCAGCTGCAGCTCCGACCGGAGCACATCACGCACACGCCGTTCAACGCGACGCTGCCGAACGTCCTCTCGGGCGGGGCGTACCCGAACAGATGGATGCCGAACGAGGTTCGCGAGGTTCGCGAGGTGCTCGAGGTTCTAGAGGTGCGCGAGGTCCAAGGCGCGGAATCCGGCGAACCGCGAGAACCTCGAGAACCCTTAGAACCCCGAGAACCCTTAGAACCCCGAGAACCCCGAGAACCCCGAGAACCCCGAGAACCCTTCAAACCCATGATCCCGCTCGGGCAGTTCCGCGACACCTTCATCATCGCCGTGGACGACGAGGGGGTGGCGATCGTCGATCAGCACGTCGCGCACGAGCGTGTGTTGTTCGAGCGGGTGATGGAACGCCTGACTCGGGGCCGGCTCGAGTCGCAACGGCTGCTCGTGCCGATGGTGATGGATCTGACTGCGTCGGCGCAGCAGGCGCTGGTGGGCCGCGCGGCCGAGCTCGACCGGCTGGGTTTCGAAGTCGAGCCGTTCGGCAGCGCGACGGTCAAGGTGACCGCGGTGCCGGCGCTGCTCGAGATCGAGGACTGTTCCAAGGCGCTGGCGGCGCTCGCCGAGGATCTCGAGGGGCTCGATCGCGGCGCGCAGGTGCAGGAGGCGCTGCAACGGATTGCGGCGCTCACCGCGTGCCACGCGGCGGTGAAGGCCAACTACCCGCTGACCTACGAGAAGATGGCGCACATTCTTGATGAGCTGAGGGCGACGTCGTACTCGACCATATGTCCGCACGGGCGCCCCGTGATGCTGCGGCTGACCCGGCGCGAGATCGAGAAGAACTTCGACCGGATATGAGGTCCACGCTCTATTACGCCGGCCGTCTCGCGCAGCTCATCGGCATGTTCGAACTGCTGGTCGACATCATGACCGCCGGCCCTCTCGGGCCGAGCCCACGGCTGTTCACGATTGGCATCGTGATTTTTGTCTCCGGCTGGGCCGTTACGCGCTTGACACGCTGAGCACGCGTTGCTACATTGACAGGCGTCTTCCCAAGCGAAAAAGGCTATCCCGCGTGCGGCGGTCGTGTGCGCACATGCGGGAACGCAAAGCTGTAAACCTTGCCCGTGCAAGGTGATTTAGCTGCCGAACTTGGAGTCCTGCATGATGTCTCGGCGTCTGGTTTTCACGACCTCCATCCTCGCCACCGCCATTTTCTTTTTCACGCTCGGCATCGTACAGTCGCGGCGCAGCGACGTGGCGAGCCGCGCGGCCTACGACGCCAAGCTCGAGGCGATCCGGCGCGAGGTGCGTTCCGGGCTCGGCGCGTCGGCGCGCGCCGACGCGGTCGTCCCCGCCGGCACGACCGGGCGGTTCGACGCCAGCGGGGAGGCCGAGACGATGCCCAAAGGCGCGGGCCGCGCCCGCATGGTCGCGGAAATCAAGGAGCAGCTGCAGGCCGAGATGGGGCTGGTGCCGGTGCACCTGCTGCGCGACCGCGGTTCGAGCTTCGTCGAGCTGTATTCCTCCGACAACCTCGGCAAGACGAATTACGGGACCGCGGGATACCTGGGCGGCGGCTATTTCATCACGGTGAAGCACGCGGTCGTCGCGTTGCCCGACGAGGACGACCGGCCGAGCGGCCGGCGGATTCAGTCGGTGAAGGTGGTCTACCACGGCAAGCAGATTCCCGCAAGGGTGATCGACACGGGCGACGCCGACGTGGAGGTCCACAACGGCGACTGGGCGATCATCAAGACCCGCGATCTGGATCTCCCGGCGCTGCGCGTCGACGCGGCGTTCGCGTATGACTTCGCGGATCCGATCTTCCGCCTCGGGAACGACTACTCGAAGGGGATCATTCTCTCGGCCGGCTACGTGGGCCAGCGGACTGCGAACGGCCTCGTGACCTGCCTGACCGACGGCCACCCCGGTGTGTCTGGCGGCGGCGTGCTCGATCAGCGCGGGAACCTGGTCGGCATCCCGATCGGCCGCATGCAGGGCGACTACCGCTTCTCGTTCATCCTGCCGATTCGCGCCGAGATGCTGCGCAAGCTCCCGGCGCTCGAGCAGCCCGAGGCGGCGGCGCACTCCACCTCAGATCTTCGATGAGGCCATGAGACGCGGAACAGCGTCCAGCCACGCGACTGCGATGACGACCGCCAGCACCGCGACCATCGCCACCTGGTTGGCCGTGTCGTGCACGTAGGAGACGAAATCCCAGGTCGCGAACGGCGGCGGCCATCTCGATAGCTAATTGTTCTGCAGACGCAAGTCGTGGTCGGTCAGCAGGCTGTCGGCGATGATGAGGTAGTGCGGTTCGTCGCCGCCAAGCGGAACGCGCGGTCCGATTGTCAGGCACACCGCGAGCGCGACGCCCACGGGGAGCGTCGCAGCCAGCACCGCCCGCGCCCTGGACGGCTGCACGCCGACCGTGTCAGAAACTCTTCAGCGCTTCGGCTTCGCTGTCGTGACATTCGAACACGGTGAGCAGCTTCGTGATCGACAGCAGATCCTTGATCCGCTTCGTGACGTTCAGCAGCTTCAGCTTGCCGCCGTTCTTGGTCACCGTCGCGTACGACTGGACGATTTCGCCGAGACCCGCGCTATCCACGTACGACACCTCGCCCAGGTTCAGCAGCACCTTTTTTTTATCCTGCTGAATCAGGCTGCGCATCTTGTCCCGCAGGACCACGTCTCCGCCGTCGCCCAGCGTGACCTTGCCCGAGACGTCCACAATCACCACGTCGCCAATCGTCCGTTCCGAAATCTGCATGCGGCCTCCGCGCGGAAAGTATAATCCGGCATGCTTAGACACCGGGCAACGGCTTTTGTCTGCGTCTGTCTCGTCGCGACGTCGGCGGCGTGCAACCGGGGCGCAAAGGCGCCACCGCCCGCCCCGGCGCCCGAGCGGGCCGACGCCCGCGTGCGGGCGCTCGCCGATGCCTACCTCGAGGGTTATTTCCAGCGAAATCCCGACCAGGTGACGCTCTACGGCGTGCCCGGCCGTCGCCACGACGCCCTGCCCGACAACTCCGTCGGCGCGCTCGAGGCCTGGCAGACCAAGGAAGACGGCTGGCTTGCGCAGGCGCGGCAGATCGACCCCGCCACGATCGAGGCTGCCCCCTTACGCGGGACGTACGCCATCGTCCGCGAAGCGCTGGAATCGTCGATTGGGCTCCGGGTCTGCCGCAACGAATGGTGGACGGTCAGCCAGTTCGTGAACGGCTGGCAGGTGCAGGACGGCTACACGGTGACGATTCAGCCCGTCGGGACCGACGAGGCGAGGCGAGAGGCGCTCGCGCGCTGGAGCCGGCTGCCGAAGTACGTCGACACCGAGATCGCGAACCTGCGCGACGGGCTGAAGGCCGGATACTCCGCCCCGAAAGGCAACGTCCGCATCGTCATCGATCAGATGGAGACGCTGATTGCGACGCCGACGGCCGACTCGCCGTTCGACTCCCCGTCGGTCCGCGACAAGACGCCCGCCTTCATGAATCAGTTCGACCTGCTGGTGCGCGAGCAGATCGTGCCGGCATTCACCAGGTACCGCGACTTCCTGCGGCAGGAGTATCTTCCCGCGGCGCGCGACGCGATCGGCGTGTCGGCCAACCCGAACGGGGCCGCCTGCTACGACGCCTCCGTGCGGTACCACAGCTCGCTGCCGGTGCGGGCCGGCGACGTGCACGCCACGGGTCTGCGCGAAGTCGAGCATCTCGACGCGGAGATGAAAGCGATCGGCCAGCGGTCGTTCGGCACGACGAATGTGCCGGCGCTGCTGCAGCACGCGCGCACCGAGAGGCGGTACCTGTTCAAGAGCTCCGACGAGCTGATCGCGCGCTCCCAGGCGGCGCTCACGCGCGCCAAGAGCAGCATGCACGACTGGTTCGGCCTGCAGCCCAAGGCCGACGTCGTTATCAAGCGGTACCCGAAATTCAGGGAGAAGAACGGGCCGAACGAATACAACCCGCCTGCGGAGGACGGCAGCCGTCCCGCGGTGTTCTTCATCAACGCGTATCAGGCCGAGAAGAAGAGCCGGGTCGAAGCGGAGTCGACGACCTTCCACGAAACGATTCCCGGCCACCATCTGCAGGGCGCGATCGCGCTCGAGCGGCGGAGCATCCACCCGATCGGCCGGTACCTCGGCAACGCGGGCTATCAGGAAGGGTGGGCCCTCTACGCCGAACGGCTCGCCGACGAGATGAAGCTGTTCTCGACCGATCTCGATCGGCTCGGCATGCTCTCGAGTCAAGCGCTGCGTGCGTCGCGGCTCGTCGTCGACTCGGGGATTCACACGCTCGGCTGGACGCGCCAGCAGGCGATGGACTTCATGCTCGCGCACACGGCCGAAGACCGCGCCGACGTCGCGTCTGAGGTCGATCGGTACATCATCTATCCGGGGCAGGCGACGGCCTACATGCTCGGCAAGCTGGAGATCAGCCGGGCCCGCGACGAGGCACGGCAGACGCTGGGGCAGAAGTTCACCATCAAGAGCTTTCACGATCGCGTCCTCGAGGACGGCGCGATCCCGGTCAGCTTTCTGCACGAAAAGATCCGGGCCTGGGCGGCGGCGCGCTAGTCGCCCCCGGCCCCTTTGAACTGATCCTCTTCGTCGGCGAACAGCACGTTGAAACTCGTGAGCGTGCCGTAGCAGCCGCTGATGTATCCCTGCAGCTTCACCTTCACGTCGTCGGGCAGATCGGCGCTGTTGACGTGCTGCTCGAGCGTCCGCAAACGGTTCCTCAGCATCACCACTTTGTGGAAGAACGTTTCGATGGGCCACGACTTTTCCTGAAGACCGGCCGTGCCCGGGCGCAGGACGAGCGTGCCGCCGCGCCATTTCTCCGCGGGCGCGACCGCCGTGATGCCCGCCTCCTCACGGATCACACGTCGAAGCAGTAGCTCGAGATCGGCGTCTCGATCGGGCGTCATCGGCGGACCTGTCCTTTCGCGTTCACTGACGATGGGAAATGGTTCGCTGCCGGCGCCGCCGCGCGCGCGCGGGCTCGAAGGGCTCGCGCGACGGCTGTCGACGCCTCCAGCCTGCTGCGGGGCGGTCCGGTCAGGACCGCCGGCTCCCGCCGGTGGGAACCCGATCCGGCCGCCCCCGCGGTAATTGTGCTCGCTGTGGCAGTAGCCGCAATCGACGCGGATCGGCCGGCCGTCGTGATCGGCGGCGACGACCGTGTGCATGCGGTCGGTCTTGCAGGCGCGGCAGAAATCTTCAATCGATTCCCCGGCGCGGTAACGTCGTGGGTCCATGTCGGATGTATGATCGCACCGACGCGGGAGACACACAATGCAACGTGACGAGGCCATTCTGTTCAGCGGCGGCGCGGCCGGGGCGGAAGCCGCGTTCGGCGCCTGCGCCGAGCGCCACGGCATCGAGGAAGTGAACTTCACATTCGAAGGGCACACCATCGCGCGCCGGCGCGGCGTCAGGGTCCTCAACCACGAAGAGCTGCAGTCGGGCGACGTCAGCCTCGCCTACGTGTCCCGCCTCATCAACCGGCGCTTTGCCGACGCGCCCACGATCCGCAAGGTGCTCCAGACGCTCTGGTATCAGGTGAACAGCGGCCAGGAGATCTACGTCATCGGGACGATCCTCGACGATGGGACGGTTCGCGGCGGGACGGGTTGGGGCGCCGAGTTCGCGAAGCTGTGCAACAAGCCGCTTCATGTGTTCGATCAGGCCCAGAACGGCTGGTTCACCTGGTCGGGCGAGGACTGGGAGAAGCGGACGTCGGTCAACGGTCCGATCGTCACCCACGCGCATTTCACGGGAACCGGTACGCGCAAGATGCAGGCGAACGGCACGCGCGCAATCGAGGAGCTGTTCACGCGATCGTTCGGCGCGTCGTCCTGACGCACAATCCAACCCCCACGCGGGCACGTATCATAATTGAGCGTCCGGAGACGTCATAGCTGAGCTTGCCTACATGAGCAGAGCGGCGCAACAGCGCAACCCGACCTACCGCCTCGCAGATGTTCTTGCGACCGATGATCTGCGCCGCCGCAAGACCCGCCAGCCCGACCACATTGCCGAGATCGCGGCGCTCCACGCTCTCGCCCAGCGCCTGGCCGACGATCCGGACACCATGCTGGACAGCCTCATGGATATTGCGATGCGTCTGTGCGACGCGGGCACCGCCGGCCTCAGCGTTCTCGAACAGACCGCGTCGGGGGAGCCGGTGTTCCGCTGGGCCGCGCTGCGGGGAGCGCTCGCGGCACACGCCGGCGGCTCGACGCCCCGTGCGTTCAGCCCGTGCGGCGTCTGCCTGGACAGGGACGCCCCGCAGCTGTTCAGCTACCCGGAGCGCTACTTCACGTATTTCCAGGCCGCGTCGCCGGTGATTGTCGAAGGGCTCGTGATTCCCGTCAAATGGAACGGCGAGGCGCTGGGCACGATCTGGATCGCGTCGCACGACGAGGCACGCGTGTTCGACGGAGAGGATGCCCGCGTCATGGAGAGCCTGGCCAGCTTCACGGCGGCGGCGCTCTGCGTATGGGGTCTCAGGCGGGACGCCCACCAGATCACTCAGCAACTGGAGCACCGCGTCGAGGTACGCACGGCGGAGCTGACCGAGAGCCACGCGCGACTCACACGCGCGCTGGCCGAGTGCACCGCGCTCGAGGCCGCGCGCTCCGAGTGGCTGCGCACGCTGATGAACGCGCAAGAGGACGAGCGCCGCCGGGTGGCGCGCGAACTGCACGATGAGATGAGCCAGCATCTCACCGGTCTCACCCTCAGCCTTCATGCGCTGGGTCAGGCCGACGAGGAGGAGCGCGACCGAATGCTCCACCGGCTGCAGGGTGTCGTGTCGGAGATCGATCGCGGGATCAACCGCCTGGCGCGGGACCTCCGCCCCGCGGCCCTGGACGACCTCGGGCTCGTCAGCGCGCTCGGCGGATTCGTCGACGAGTGGTCGAAGACGACGGGGATCGCGTGCGAGTTTTCGAGCCGGTCTGACGAGGAACGGCTGTCGGCTCCCGTGGAAACGACGGTTTACCGGATCGTGCAGGAGGCGCTGACGAACGTGGCGCGACATGCCCGCGCCCGGCACGCCAGCGTCGCAATCGAGCGCCGGGACGGACGGGTGACGCTGATCGTCGAGGACGATGGCGCGGGATTCGACGCCCGCGCTGTTGCGGCCGGCGCATCCGCCGCGCGCTTTGGCCTGACCGGCATCCGCGAACGCGCCGCGCTGCTGGGTGGTACCGCACGCATCGATTCCTGGGCCGGCGGCACGGCGGTCTTCGTGACGCTGCCCATGACCGGCGATGAACGCCTCACCTAGACTCGGCGTTCTCATCGTCGACGATCACCAGGTGGTTCGCGAAGGGTTGCGTGCCGTCATCAGCAACCATCCCAGGCTGGCGGTCGTCGGCGAGGCGACCGACGGCGATGACGCCTGCGTTACATGCGCCGCGCTCCATCCCGCGGTCGTCGTCATGGATCTGTCGATGCCGGGGCTGAACGGGGCGGACGCGACACGCCGCCTGCTCGAAGTCTCTCCGGACACGCGCGTCGTCGCGCTGACGGCCCATGAGGAATCGGCGTATGTGCGGGAGATGCTCGATGCCGGAGCCCGCGGCTACGTCCTCAAGCGCACGGTGCTCCAGAGCTTGATCCGCGCGATCGAGGTCGTGATCGACGGCGGCATCTTTCTCGATTCCGAGCTGGCGAACCGGCCGGCGGGGGACGGTGCCGACCGGCCGGACGCGACCGCCGAGCTCAGCGCGAGAGAAGTGGAAGTCGCGTCGCTCGCCGCGAGGGGCTACACAAACGGCGAAATCGGAGCCGCGCTCACCATCTCCGTGAAGACCGTCGAAACGCACAAGACGCGGATCATGTCCAAGCTCGGACTGCGGACGCGCGCGCAGCTGGTGCGGTATGCGATCTACCGGGGGTGGTTCGCGACGTAACGGCCGCGGGGTGTCCTGAATTGCACATCCGCCGCGGACGGCTTCCTGCATGCTCTGGCGAGGAGCACAGCATGAACGCACTCAAGCGCCGGATCGTGTCCGCCTGTCTCGCCATAGCGGTGTGCCTGTTGCCGCAGACCGCGCTCGCGCAGCCCAACCCTCGTATCGGCACGTGGAAGCTCGACGTCGCGAAATCGACGTACCAACAGGGGAAGCCGCCATCCAGCGAAACGCGAACCTACCTCGCCACCGACGACGGCGGCCTTCAGTTGACGGCCGACGCGATGCTGCCCAGCGGCACCAAGCAGCCCACAGGATACCGGGCGAAATACGACGGCAAGGATCATCCGTACAGCGGCGCGGCCGGGGACACGATCGCGATCACAGGGGACGGCTGGACGTCGGACGCGATCATCAAGATGGGCGGCAAGGTCACGCAGACCACGCACAGCGTCGTCTCGAAGGACGGCAAGACAATGACGCTGACGACCAGGACCGCGGCGGGGCACCCGGTCAGCACGCGGGTGTACCACAAGCAGTAACCGGTCAGCGGCGGCGTTTCTTCTTGATCTCGGCCCAGCCGTCGAGGCGCCGCTTGATCTCTTTCTCGAACCCGCGGTCCCTGGGCTCGTAGTACGTGCGTCCTTCGAGCGCGCTCGGCAGGCACGACATGTCGGCGATCGCGTCCGCTTCGCCGTGCGCGTACTTGTAGCCTTTGCCGTACGCGAGGTCCTTCATCAGCCTCGTCGGCGCGTTGCGCAAGTGCAGCGGCACCGGCTGCGCTTCGTCCCGGTGCGCGTCCTCGGCCGCGCGGTTGTAGGCCTCGTAGACGGCGTTGCTCTTCGGCGCCGTCGCGAGGTACAGCGCGGCCTGGGCGAGCGCGGTGTTCCCTTCGGGCATCCCCATGAAATGGACCGCTTCCTTCGCCGCGATCGCCACCGTCAGCGCCTGCGGATCGGCGTTGCCGACGTCTTCCGAGGCGAAGCGCACCAGGCGCCGCGCGATGTACAGCGGATCCTCGCCGGCCTCCACCATCCGCGCGAGCCAGTAGACCGAGGCGTCGGGGTCGCTGTTGCGCATCGATTTGTGCAGCGCGGAGATGATGTTGTAGTGCTCCTCGCCGCTCTTGTCGTAGAGCAGCGCGCGCTTCTGGATCGTCTGCTCGACGCGGCCGACGTCCACATGCCGCCGGAGGTCGATCGACGGCGCGGCCGCGAGACTGAGCTCCAGCAGGTTCAGCGCCGACCGGGCGTCGCCGTTCGCGTAGCGCGCGATCGCGGTGAGCGCGTCATCGTCGATCGAGACCGGTTCGTGTCCCAGGCCCCGCTCGGTGTCGGTCAGCGCGCGGCGCAGAATCGCGGCCACGTCTTCGACGGTCAGCCCGTGCAGCACGAAGACCTTCGATCGCGAGAGGAGCGCCGCGTTCACCTCGAACGACGGATTCTCGGTGGTCGCGCCGATCAGCACGATGTCGCCGGCCTCGACGCGGGGCAGGAACGCGTCCTGCTGGGCCTTGTTGAAGCGGTGAATCTCGTCGATGAAGACGATCGTCCTGCGACCGGTGGTCCGCCGCAGCCGTTCGGCCTCGGCCATGACGTCGCGGATTTCCTTGATGCCCGCGAGGACGGCGCTGAAGGAGACGAAGCGGGCCTTCGTCGTGTCGGCGACGATCCGCGCGAGCGTCGTCTTGCCGGTGCCCGGAGGGCCCCAGAGGATGATCGACTGCAGCAGATCGCGCTCGATCGCCTCACGCAGCGGTTTGCCGGGCGCGAGCAGCTCCCGCTGCCCGACGAACTCGTCGAACGTCCGCGGCCGCATCCGCTCCGCCAGCGGCGCTCTCGCCGAGCTGGCGATCGGGGCATCTTCGTCAGGAAACAGCGAGTCCATGAGACTTCAGATTTCTGGTTTCAGATTTCAGAGACCGAGCGTTGACGGCGCGCTTCGTAGACGAGCAGCGCCGCCGTCACCGCCGCGTTGAGCGACTCGACGGGCGCCTGCATCGGGATCGTCACGCGCTCGTCGGCGGCGTCCGCGAGCGCGGGCGCGAGCCCCCGGCCTTCGCCGCCGATGACGACCGCGATCGGTCCGGACAGATCGACGTCGAACAGCGAGCGGCCGTCGCGCGGGACCGCGGCGATCACGCGGCAGCCGTGCCGCCCCGCGTCGGCGATCGCCTCCTCCGAACCGATCTCGCAGGCGATCGGCAGACGCAGCGCGCTTCCCATCGATCCCCGCAGCGCCTTCCAGCCGAACGGGTTCGCCGACCCTCCGGCGGCGACGATGCCGGTCGCGCCTGCCGCCTCGGCCACGCGCACCATCGCGCCGAGGTTGCCGGGGTCCTGCACGTCGACGGCGACGACGACGAGGGCCGCCGGACCGGCGTAGAGTCGCCGGGCGTCGGCGTCCGGGCGCTCGGCCAGCGCGACGACACCGGTAGGCGTCTTGACCGGGCTGACCGCGTCCATCACCGACGCCGACACCGTGATCACGTCCACGCCGTCGCGGCGAAGCGCGTCGACCAGCGGCGCGATGGCCGCGTCCTCGCTCGATGCGGGCGTGACCGCCGCAAGCTGGAAGACCACCGCGGCCGCGATCGCGTCGCCGACCAGGTGCGCGCCGTCGAGGAGCATCAGACCGCCGACGTCGCCGCGCGCGGCCGCCCGGAAGCGCGCCACGAGCGGGTTCTGCCGGCTGGTAATGGTCACTCGGGAAGGATAGCACTGTGGTACGATTGCCCGACCCATGGGGACACGATGAAAGACCGGTTGATCAAGAAATTCGAAGACGAAATCCACACTCTGAACCACGAGTTGAAGCTCGAGCTCCCGAAGGAGATCAAACGTGCGCGCGAGCTCGGTGACCTGCGGGAGAACGCCGAGTACCAGGCCGCGAAAGAACGCCAGCGGCTGGTCGAATCGCGCATCAGCATGCTGCAGAAGCGGGTCGCCGAGATCGCGCTGATCCAGGTGGATCGCATTCCGCACGACCGCGCCGGTTTCGGATCCACGCTCGAGGTCGTCGACGGGCACGGCGAGAAAATGAGCTTTCAGCTCGTGATGCCCGAGGACGCCGACGCCGAGAAGGGCATGATCTCCACCACATCACCGATCGGCCGCGCGCTGATCAACAAGGAGCCCGGCGACACGGTGAAGGTCGTCACCCCGGGCGGCGCGCGCGAGTTCGAGATCCTGAAGTTGACGACCATCCACGACGAAGCCGCCGGCTAATGGATCGGGTCGACGCCGCTCGCTCCTCATTACTGCCCGAACCTTACTCTCCCCGACGGCGCACCGCGCTCTTGCTGACCGGCACCGGCACGGCCGGCGCCTACCACGCAGGCGTGCTCCGCGCGCTGCACGAGGCCGGCGTCAAGCTCGATATCGTCGCGGGGCGCGGCGTCGGCGTCGTCGGTGCGCTCTTTGCCGCGGTCGACGGCGCGCAGCGCCTGTGGGACGAGAAGGGGTTCTGGCGCGCGGATGGGATCGAGCGGCTGTACGAATGGCGGGTCGTCCCGCGCGTCGTCGTCGGCGCGCTGGCGGTGGCGCTGGCGATCGTGGCGGTTCCGATCGCGGCGGTTGCGCTGGGCCTGCTCGTGTTCCCCATCGACTTCGTGCTGAAAATAATCGGCGCCACCGGCGCGCCCGGTCTTGTCGCGGCCTACCTGCGGTTTGCGCAGGCGGCCTTCGCGCCCGACGCGCTGCCGACGTGGCTGCCGCGGCTGGTGCTGCTCGTGCTGGGAGCGGCGGGCATCGTGGCTGCCGCCGACGGCTGGCTCAGCGGCCCGCCGACGGGGAGCCGATCGCCCGGCGCCTCCTGGTGGCGCGCGTTGCGCGCGCCGATGTCCGCCAGCCACGCCATCGACCACTGCTGGCGGGTCATGTGGGATCTGGTCCGGGGCGCGACGCAGCTGAAGCGCCCGACGCCGGCGGAGCTGGGGCGGCGGTACGCGGAGATGCTGACCGATAACATCGGGCAGCCGGGGTTCCGCGAGCTGATCGTCACCGTGCACGACGCCGACGCGCATCGCGATCTCCTCTTCGCGCTGGTGGGAGAGGACCACCGCCGCGATCTGATTCGGCGATCCACCAGCGGCGCGGCGGAGGCGCGGCGCGCCGAGGTGTTCGACCTGGCCGGCGTCGCCCGCGATCATCTGCCGGACGCCGTCGCGGCCGCTCTGACGATTCCGCTCGCGACCGACTGGCACCGGGTCACCTTTGCCGCGGACGGCTACTGGCGCGGCGAAACGCACCGGCTGGGCGATCGGCCTGCCAGCCTCATTCGCCTGATCGACGAGCTCATCGATCTGGGCGTCGAACAGATCGTGCTCGTCTCGGCGGCCCCGGAATCCCCCGGTCCGCACGCGCTGGCGTCCCCGCGCCTCGACGGCCGCGGGCGGCTCGGCGAATACCTGCAGTCGGCGGAAGCGGCAGTGGTGAGGGATGCGACGACGACGACCGGGGGCGTGCGGATTTTCACCGTGCGGCCGGCGCACAACCCGATCGGCCCGTTCGATTTCTCGGGCGGGTACGACGACCGATCCCACCGGCGTCAGGGGCTGGCCGAGCTGATCAGCCGCGGGTACGAGGACGCGTACCACCAGTTCATCGAGCCGGTCGTCGGCGCGTCGGGCGACGTCGTGGGACGTGAAAATCTGAAATCTGAAATCTGAGGTCTGAAATATGAAGGGTCCGGCAACCGAGCTCATTCATGCAGGGGAGGTTGACCGCACGACGGCCGTGCCGCTGACGACGCCCATCTACGAGACGACGACGTTCGTGTTCGACAACGCGGAGGAGGTTCGTGCGTACAACGAAGGGCGGTCGTCCAAGCACCTCTATTCCCGCTACACGAACCCGACCGTCGTCAGCGTCGAGCAGAAGCTGGCGGCCCTCGATCGCGCCGAGGCGGCGCTGACGTTCTCCTCGGGCATGGGCGCCACGGTGACGATCCTGATGGCGCACGTGAAGGCCGGCGACGAAGTGATCTGCGGCGCGGCGATCTACGGCGGGACGCTGCACCTGCTGCAGGATCTGCTCGCGAACTTCGGCGTGACGCCTCGTTTCGTCTCGCTCGACGAGCTGGCGAACCTCGAACAGGTCATCGGCGATCGGACGAAGCTGGTCTGGTTCGAATCGCCGATCAACCCGACGCTGCGCTGCGTGGACATCCGGCGCGTCGCGGAGGCGTGCCGGTCGCGCGGCGTGATGTCGGTGATCGACAACACGTTTGCCTGTCCGATGAACCAGCAGCCGCTCGCGCTCGGCGTCGACCTCGCGATGCAGAGCACGACGAAGTACCTCAACGGGCACAGCGACGTCACGGGCGGCATGGTCAGCGGGCCGAAGACGCTGGTGGCGCCGATCGAAAAGGCGCGCCGGCTGATCGGGACGGTGATGGATCCGCACCCCGCGTACGCGCTCGGCCGCGGCCTCAAGACGCTGCCGCTGCGGGTCGAGCGGCACAACGCGAACGCCCGGGCGGTCGCCGAATTCCTGACCGCGGATCGCCGCGTCAGCCAGGTGTATTATCCCGGGCTGCCGTCCCACCCGGATCACGACATCGCCGCACGGCAGATGCTCGGCTTCGGCGGCATGGTCTGCTTCGATCTCGACGGGAAGTACGACCGCGCCGCGCGGTGCTACGACCGGCTGCAGATCGTCAAGCGCGCCGCCAGCCTGGGCGGCGTCGAAAGCCTCGTCAGCATGCCCGTGCTCACGTCGCAGTGGGGGCACAGCGAGGAGCAGCTGTGCGCCGCGGGCGTGACGAAAGGGATGCTGCGGTTGTCGGTCGGGCTGGAAGATGCGGACGACCTGATCGCGGATCTCGACCAGGCGCTAGGCAGCTAGCACGAGTCCCTGACGCTCACGGGATCGAAAAGCGCATGACACGGGTTCTCATCGTCGAGGACGATCGCGACATCGCCGAGCTCATCGCGCGGTACCTGTCAAAGGCCGGCTACCAAGTGGATGTCGTCTCGAACGGCCGCGACGCGCAGGCGCGCATCAGCGCCAACCCGCCCGATGTGCTGGTGCTCGACCTGATGCTGCCGGAGGTCGACGGCCTCGAGATCTGCAGAGGCGTCCGCGCCGACAGGCGGACGGCGTCGATCCCGATCATCATGTTGACCGCCCGCGCCGACGAATCCGAGCGCATCGTCGGCCTCGAGCTCGGCGCCGACGATTACGTCGCGAAACCGTTCAGCCCGGGTGAGCTCGTGGCGAGGGTGCGGGCGCTCCTGCGCCGTGTCGCGAGGCAGGCGGATCCGGCGTCCACGGCCACGATCACGTACGGCGCGATCGTCGTGGATCCTGAGCGGCACACCGCGTCCAATGGCGGCGAGGACGTGCAGTTGACGGCGAAGGAATTCCTGCTGCTCGAATATCTCCTCACGCACCGCGGCCGCGTGCTCTCGCGCGACCTGCTGCTGACCGACGTGTGGGGCTATTCGTACACCGGCGGCACGCGCACCGTCGACGTGCACGTGCGGCGACTTCGGGAAAAGCTGCCGGTCCTCGTCGAGGGTCTCGTCACGGTCAAACAGTTCGGCTACAAGCTGGTCGATCCGCCCCAGCCGGGTTCGTGATGGGGCGCGTCGGTTTCCGCGCGAAGCTGTTCCTCGCCGCGCTCTCGGTGAGCGTCATCGCGCTGCTGGTCGCCGGCCTGCTCTTCGCCGAGTCGATGCGGCAGCGAATCGACGAGCGCATCGAAGACACGCTTGTCGCGGAAGCGAAGCTCGGCGCGGAGCTGCTGGCGCGCGACGACCGGGCCGCCGATCTCGCGTCGCTCGATGCGGAAGCGGACCGGATCGGCGAGGCGATCGGCGCCCGCGTGACCTTGATCGCCGCGGACGGCCTCGTCGTCGGCGACTCGTCCGAGACGCTCAAGGGTGTGGCCGCCATGGAGAACCACGGCAGCCGCCCGGAGGTGATCGACGCTCGGGAACGCGGCGTGGGCCGGTCGCGCCGGTACAGCGCGACGCTCAAGATCGACATGCTGTACGTCGCGGTCCCGGTTCGGCATCCCGCCGTCGCATTCGTGCGGCTCGCGCTGCCCTTGACCGACGTCGGCCAGCAGGTCCGCGCGGTCGTGATGACGACCGCCGTGGCGATCGGCATTGCGTTCGCCGGCGCCGCGGTGCTCGCGTGGGTCATCTCCGGACGCATGGGTCAGCGCGTGCGCCGGATCGCGCAAGTCGCAGAACGATACCGGAGCGGCGATCTCACGCGTCCCGCTGTCGACTACGGCGCCGATGAACTGGGGACCGTTGCGCGGGCGCTCGACGAGACGGTCCAGGATCTCGGCAACCGCCTGGGTGAGCTCGCGCGGGACCGCGCATTGACCGATGCGATCCTCGCCGGCATGATCGAGGGCGTCATCGTCGTCGACCCGCACGCGCGGCTGCAGCTCGTGAACCTGGCGGCGCGACAGATGCTCGGGCTCGGCTCGCCGGCCATCGGCCGGCCGTACGTCGAGATGATTCGCCATCCTGCGATCGCGGAGCTCATCGCCGCGGCCCTTGGAGGGCGCACGCCCGAGGCGCTGCAATTCTCGCCGCCACGCGACGACGCCAGGACGATTATCGCGCGTGCCGCGCCGGCCGCCTCCGGCGCCCTCTACGGCGTCGTCGTCGTCCTGCATGACATCACGGATCTCAAGCGCGCCGATCAGATCCGCCGCGACTTCGTGGCCAACGTCTCGCACGAGCTGCGGACGCCGCTGACCGCGATTCGCGGGTACGTGGAGGCGCTGGGCGAAGCGGACACGAGCGCCGAGGAGCGGGTGCGCTTCGTCGGCATCATCGACCGCCAGGTCCAACGCATGGACGGGCTCGTCAGGGATCTGCTGCGCCTCGCCCGGCTCGATGCCGGCCAGGAGCGGCTCGAGCGCGCCCGCTGCGACACAGCGGCGATGCTCGAGGGCGTGGTGTCTGACGTGACCGGCGCGATCGACGCCCGGCACCAGCGGGTTGAGGTGACAATCGGCCCTGGTGCCGACACGCTGCTGGCCGACCCCGTCAAGCTGCACGACGCGCTGCGGAACCTCGCGACGAACGCGATCAACTACTCGCTCGATCGCACGACCATCCGGTTCGCCGCCGAACGCGTCGCAGACCGAATCGAGCTGTCGGTCTCCGACGAAGGTCCGGGAATTCCGGCGGCCGACATGACGCGGGTGTTCGAGCGGTTCTATCGCGTGGACAAGTCGCGCGCCCGCGATCCCGGCGGCACAGGCCTGGGTCTGGCGATTGTCAAGCACCTCGTGGGATTGCACGGCGGCGAGGTCCGCGCCGAAAATCGCCCGGGCGGCGGCGCGAAGTTCACGATCGCGTTGCCGGCCTGACGGTCGCCGCGTACGTCGAGGGCCGATCAGCTGCGCGCGTGCATGCGCTCGAGCCGGCGTGTCGCGAGGCGGGCCAGCAGCGAGCAGATCAGCACGATCGACACGAGCACGAGCGCGCCGGCCCACGCCTGGCGGTGCCAGTCGTCGTACGGACCCGTCGCGTAGGTGTAGACCTGCACCGTCAGCGACGAGATCGGCTGCTTCAAGCTCGTGGAGAAGAAGCGGTTGTTGAACGCCGTGAACAGCAGCGGCGCCGTTTCCCCCGCGATACGCGCCAGCGCCAGCACCACGCCGGTGACGATGCCGGGCAGCGCAGCCGGCAGGACCACGCTGAACACCGCGCGCGCTCTGGTCGCGCCCAGCGCCAGCGCCCCTTCGCGCATCGTGCCGGGCACCAACAGCAGCAGTTCCTCGGTCGTCCGCGCGATGATCGGGATCATCATCAGCCCGAGCGCGAACCCTCCGGCCAGCGCGCTGAACTGTTTGAACGGGAGCACCGCGACGACATAGGCGAAGAGACCGATCACGATCGACGGCACGCCGTTGAGCGTATCGGCCGCGAAGCGCACCGCCGCCGCGAGTCGGCTGCCCGCGTACTCGGACATGTAGATGCCGCTGACGACGCCGATCGGGATCGCCATCGCCGCCGCCAGACCGCTCAGGATCAGGGTGCCGACGATCGAGTTCATCATGCCGCCGCCGGCCTCGCCGACGGGAGTCGGCATGTGGGTGAAGAACGCGAGGTTCAACGAACGCACACCCTGGCTGATGACGAAGAACAACACGAAGGCGAGCGGGATCAGCGCGAGGATCACCGCGGCCGCGCAGAAGGCGACGAAGAGCGACGACACCAGCTTGCGGCGGCCGGTGGGTGTCATGCGGCCGCCTCGACCGGCTCCGCGACGATCGTCTCGCGTCGCGCCATGCTCCAGATCAACAGCCGCGAGAACGAGTTGATGATGAGCGTGATGATGAACAGCACCAGTCCGATCTCGACGAGCGCCGAGAGGTACAGCTGGTCGGCGGCTTCGGCGAATTCGTTCGCGACCACGGCGGCCATGGTGTACTGCGGCGCGAAGAGCGACAGCGACACCTTCGGATTGTTCCCGATCACCATCGTGACGGCCATCGTTTCCCCGAGGGCGCGGCCGAACCCGAGCATGACGGCGCCGAGGACGCCGGTTCGCGCGTAGTACACCGCGGCGCGGATGGCTTCGAAGCGCGTCGCCCCAAGAGCGTACGCGCCCTCGCGCTGCGCGAGGGGCACCGACTTCAGCACCTCGCGTGAGATCGAGGAGATGAACGGAATCACCATGACGGCGAGGATCAGCGCCGCCGAGAGCATGCCGAGGCCGAGCGGCGGCCCCGAGAACAGCGGCAGCGCGCGCAGCGAGGCGGGCAGCGAGGTCTCGACCGCGCGGACCGCCGGGACGAGGACGAAGATGCCCCACAGCCCGTAGACGATCGACGGGATGGCGGCGAGCAGTTCGGTGACGAAGACCAGCGGTTGGCGCAGCCGCGCCGGGCACAGCTCGGAGATGAAGATGGCGATGCCGAGCGCGATGGGCGTCGCGATCAGCAGCGCGAGCACCGACGAGTACAGCGTGCCCCAGATGAAAGGCAGCGCGCCGAACTCTCCCGCGACCGGATCCCAGATCCCGGTCCGCCAGAAGCTCAACCCGAACTTCTGAATCGACGGCATCGACTGGTACGCCAGGACCACGCCGATGCCGCAGACAAGGGCAATCAGCACCACCCCGACCGCGCCGGTCCCGATCCGGAACGCGGCGTCGCTACGAGACTTTGATCTTGGCAAGGGCCGCCATCTCGAGCGTGACTACAGCTGCAGGCAGGGGCGCATAGCCGAGGTCGGCCGCGAACTTCTGGCCGTCGGTCAGCGCCCACTTCATGAAATCGACCATCGTCCTGGCCTGGGTCTTGTCCTTGGCGTTTTCGTAGAGGAGGATCCAGGTAAACGACGAGATCGGGTAGACGCCTTTGCCGGGCGCGTTGGTGATCGATACGCGGAAGTCGCCCGGCATCTGTTTCACCGCTTCCGCGGCCGCCGCGGTCACCGCCTGCACCGAGGCCTTCACCGATTCCCCCGCCGCGTTCAACACCGGGCCGTAGGCGATCTTGTTCTGCAGCGCGTAGATCAGCTCCACGTAGCCGATGGCCCCGGGTGTCTGTTTCACGAGCCCGGCCA